>JAJZXX010000236.1 GCA_021806205.1 Bacillota bacterium
GCTTTACGGAAAACGTTGCAAACCGAACCCGGCGATCTCTTTTTTGTGCAATTAGATGCCGACGAAATCACTTTACGGCGCGCACCGAATCCCTTTGATACCTTAGCAGAGGCTGCCATGCGGGACGCGGATCGCCACGAAACGATCTCCTTAGAGACCCTACTACCCCCGCATGACCGTTGAACTCGCACGAGGGGCCGTCAAGGATTTAGAACAGTTAGATCCACCGGCCCGCCGCCAAGCCCTCACGGCACTTCAACAACTCAAGACCACCCCCGAAAAAGGGCACCGCCTAAAGGGTAGCCTGCGCGGCGTGCGCTCCCTCCCCTTCTAAGCCCCCGGGGGCGCTTATCGTGCCGCCTATATAATCTATCACGAGCGCTGTGTCGTATTTCTGATCGGCTCCCACGAAGGGTTTTACGCGCTCGCCACCCGGCGCTATCGAGCCTTATCGAGTCACTAGCGGCTTGCCACGGAAAAAGCAGTTGGCTCAACAGGCGAAACAAGAACAACGAAAGCACCAAGAGCGGTGCAATTGTTTTGGCTATGACCCTACACACTTGCGTGCCGTTAGGCTTAGGGGAAGGTGAAGGTATGATTATGAAATCGCGTGCGTGGATTTTGATACTCACAGGAATGGCCGTAGCGCTCTCAGGGTGCGGTGGAAAGTACCCTAATGGAGGGACCCCGAAGGGGGGCTTGGCCCAGGCTGATCGTTAACGACCCCTTAGGGTCACTGTCAACAAGAAGACAGCGCTGCCCGGCTTGAGCCAGTGCGACGCCCAGGTTGGCTTACGGTGGTCGTTTTCGCGACTCCGCCTTTTTGGTTCAAGACAGCGATAACCTTACCCATTCGGGCACACCCTCATTTCTTTTGGGTTGACGGTATACCGTCTACGGTTGACGTATTTATGATAGCGTATAGCAATCGCGACGGCAATTTGTGTGGTTGCATCCAATAGGCGCTCTTGCTACACTAGCGTCAGACAATGTCTGACGGGAGAGAAATTTTTGATTGTCATTAAAGCGTTGGATTGGGACGATCCGGATGGCCCGAACGGCAATGTAAAGCATATTGCGCGGCATGATGGCACACCACAGGAAGTGGAAGAGGTCCTTCAAAGTGCACCGGTTTTTCATCGAGTAGCGACCGAAGGTCCGAATCCCTATTTCGCAGTGATCGGGCCTACAGCGGCCGGCCGACTTTTAGAGATTTGGGGAATCTATTACCAGTCCGGGCCCAAGCAGACAATGTGGCGCACGTCCACTGCGTTGGACGCCCGTAAGCTGTGGAACAAGGCGAGGGGAGGCAGACGATGACTGAAGAGGAATTCCGTAGGCTGGCCGAGGTGGGGCAGTTGAAACTGGATCCGGAACCGACGGCAGTGCGGGTTGAACTGCGGGGAACGCGCCTGACGATTCGCTTCAACAAAGACGAGATACAGGCGATTGACCAGGAGGCCCAGCGTCAAGGTGTTGGGCGCTCGACGTTGGTACGGACGCTCGTTCGCGCCAGTCTCGAGGACCGACTATCGCACGGCCAAGCAACCTCCTCACGGATGCGAAAGGCCCGGGGGCGTGCATATGCACGGAGAAAGCTGCGAAAAGAAGCATTGGAAACACAGCGGCGGATCCAGAGCAAGTAACCTTGTAGACCGCCTCGTCGGTTTTTTCGAGTATACCGATGACCGTATGGCTGCCGCGCGCGTGATCATTCATCATGAGCAAGAATATATAGATTAAGGAGGTGGATTGGCATCGCGCCCCCACCTCACCTCACAAAACCGAACCATCAAAAGAAAAAGACGGCTCTTTCGAGCCGCCCGTCTCGCCCACGATCCCTCAAATTTTTTCAGGATACAGTAGGGCGTAGAACAGATAGACCAAAGATGCTAACCCGATGATGCCTCCAATCAGCATTTCCACCCTATCGCACGTCCTTTCCCTTAGACTGGGATGCGGTTAATAAGCGGTCGCAATACCGGATATAGAATTCGCAGCCGATAAAGAAGAGTACTCCCACGCTAATCGAGGCGACATCCAGCATTGTTCTCTCACCCTTTCCTTATAAATCCTCCCATTAGCTGTGGTGATGATTCTCCCACGCTAACAATGCCAGGTTGAGTTCTAATACATTAACATGGGGGCTCCCGTACATGCCTAAAAATCGTCCCCGTACGTGGGCGGCAATAAGATGCCTGACCGTACTGAGCGGAACGTGATCGACGCGTGCAACGCGCGGCGCCTGCAAATAGGCGGACTGAGGCGTAATATCCGGATCCAGCCCGCTATCCGAACTCTCGACCATGGCCGGGGGTACCTGACTCGCTTTAACGCCGGGATTCTCTTTGAGAAACGCGGCCAAATTCGTTTTCACCTCTTTGATCAAGGCCGGGTTGGTCGGACCAAAGTTGCTGGCGGCCGAGGCCGCCGCGTCATATCCAGCGGCCGATGGCCGACTGTCAAACCACTGAGGACTCGTAAAGCTTTGCCCAACCATGCGGGCCCCGATAATGCGGCCATGCAGGCGAATGAGACTTCCGTTGGCTTGGGCCGGAAACACCAACTGACCAACCCCCGTCACAATGAGTGAATAGATGCCCGCTAAAAGGACCATAAACACCACTAATAACCGGATAGACACCCCAAGATGCTTGATCATGGGCTAACCCTCCCTTCGTCTTACGGATGCAGTGAGACCAAATGCAGCGCCGTGATTAATAAGTCGATAAGCTTAATCCCCACAAACGGCAAGACCAGTCCGCCCACCCCATAGATAAAGAGGTTGTTGCGTAGAATCGTCGCCGCCCCGACCGGACGGTAGCGCACCCCACGCAACGCTAGGGGAATTAATAGAGGGATAATTACCGCGTTGAAAATCACCGCTGAGAGTACCGCACTCTGGGGCGAGGTCAGATGCATGATGTTGAGAGCCTGAAGCCCCGGGAACACCACCACGAACATGGCGGGGATAATCGCGAAGTACTTGGCGACATCGTTGGCGACCGAAAAAGTGGTCATCGCTCCCCGCGTAATGAGAATTTGCTTGCCGATTTCCACGATATCGATAAGCTTGGTGGGGCTCGAGTCCAAATCGACCATATTGCCCGCTTCCCGCGCCGCTTGAGTCCCCGAATTCATGGCCACAGCCACGTCGGCCTGGGCTAACGCCGGGGAGTCATTAGTTCCATCCCCCACCATGCCCACCAAATACCCCTCATCCTGCTCTTGCTTAATGTAGGCTAGCTTGGTTTCCGGGGTGGCTTGGGCCAAAAAGTCATCGACGCCGACCTCGTTGGCAATCGTCTCCGCCGTGACAGGATTGTCACCCGTAATCATGACGGTGCGGATGCCGGCATCGCGCAGTGATTGCAAACGCTCGCGAATACCGGGCTTAACCACGTCGCGCAGGTAAATCACTCCGAGAATCTGAGGGCCTTCGGCCACGACCAAAGGTGTGCCTCCCAATTTGCCGATGCGGGTAACCTCGCGATCCATTTCTTCCGGCAGGGTGCCTTGCCGATCCGTCACAAATGAGGGAACCGATTTACTCGATCCCTTCCGAATTTCGCGCCCTTGCCAGTCAACCCCTGACATTTGCGTCTGCGCGGTAAATTCGTGAAACTCCGCGCCCCGCATGTCATCCTGAGTCTGCGTAAAGTGAAATCGCTCACGGGCTAATTGAACGATGGAACGGCCCTCTGGCGTTTCGTCACTTAATGAAGACAACAGAGCCGCTTGCGCCAACTGTTGCTCCGTGACGTTCGGCATGGCAATGAACTCAGTGGCCATGCGGTTGCCAATAGTAATCGTCCCGGTTTTATCTAGCAAAATGACGTTGACGTCACCGGCCGCCTCAACGGCCCGGCCCGACATTGCTAAGACATTTTTTTGTAAAAGCCGGTTCATACCAGAGATACCGATCGCCGACATCAAGCCGCCGATGGTGGTGGGAATTAGACACACCAAGAGGGCAATGAGAATCGTCACCGACACCCCTTGGCCGGAATAAATGGCAAAGGGTTCTGTGGTCATGACCACCACAACAAATATCAGCGTCAGGCCAGCCAGCAAAATCGCCAAGGCAATCTCATTGGGGGTCTTTTGACGCACCGCTCCCTCAATGAGGCCAATCATACGGTCCAAAAAAGTCTCACCCGGGTTGGCGGTGATCTCCACTAAAATTTCGTCCGACAGCACCATCGTTCCACCGGTGACAGCGCTGACGTCTCCACCCGCTGCCCGAATGACCGGAGCCGATTCACCGGTGATGGCGGACTCATCGATGGTGGCCGCGCCGTCAATGATAGTCCCGTCACTGGGAATTAACTCGCCTGCGACCACACGAACCCGGTCACCCTTTTTTAATTGGGTGCCCGCCACCATCTCCACGGTACCGTCCGATTTAATCCGGTTGGCCATTGTTTCCGTCCGCGTACTGCGCAAGGCCTGGGCTTGGGCACGCCCCCGCCCTTCGGCTAATGCCTCCGCAAAGTTGGCAAATAGCACTGTGAGCCAGAGCCAAATGGCGATTTGTAGCGTAAAGCCAAACAGGGAATGATTACCGTTCATAAGCAATCGTACGGCATCGAGCGTCGTAAACACGCTGCCGATCTCCACGACAAACATCACGGGGTTGTGCATCATCCAGCGAGGATTCAGTTTTTTAAACGCCTCGCCAATGGCCTGACTGACCGCCGAAGATGACAGCGTTTGACCCTTAAGTTCTTGAACTGACACCTTAGGCACCTCCTCCAAATAAGTGTCCCGACCACAAGGCAAAGTGTTCCGCCAGCGG
>JAJZXX010000017.1 GCA_021806205.1 Bacillota bacterium
TGTCACTAGGTGACACGTTTTACTGGAAAACACCCTCAAAACTCATGACGTTTTTGGACTGAATAACGCCTCCACGCCCTTACGTTTTGTTAGGGCGTGGAGGTTGCTCCCTACTGCCTGACCCATCATATGTATGAAAGAAAAACCCCGGAAGGCGGCCCGAAGGCCGCCACCCGCTTGACCCCCCATCCATACTCTCGGGTCATTCTGGATACCGCTCCCATCCATGCTCTCGGGTCATTCTGGATACCGCTCCTACCGTCGCATGTCCCGGCTACGCCTGGGAAGGGGAATGCGCGAGCATTGTGTTCAAGCCGAACGCGGCTGCTCGTGTTCATTTGGATTAGCGCCCTGTGCTTCGTTAGTCCGCAGTGCTGGACACTTAACGTGGATTGGAAACGAACAGCAAGTGATCGCAAATCCCGGGAGAGATTCACCCGGCAGCACAATGGCGTGAACTATCCTCCATGCATTATGCGCCGCCTCGAAAAGTCGTGGAAAACGTCAACCCATAACCAGGTGCGCCATGATCAGAATGATGAGAACTTGCAGAATGCCTTGCAATCCCGCCAACCGGTTGTTGCGGCGGTTTAGGCGAAAGATCTTGTGAACGTCAGGAACAACTTTGCGCAACTCCATATACGTCCGGATGGAATTCGGCAACAAGATCCCGAACCCTTGCACGCTGAGCAGGGCAACGTCCACAATGGCCAAGAGGATCCACGGGCGCGCCGGGTTGTCAAGGACCAGCATATTTTGCCATTGGGCCAAAAATCAGCCGGCGGTTCCGGTGGTGACCGCCAGTACCGGCACGTACAACATGGTCTTCGTCAACCAGTTGATCGCCGCTCGGCGCTGCTCTGGTTCCAGATGGCGCAGCACCGGGCCGAGAATGAATCCCATGAAAATGTCCGTGCCCGTCCACAGCACACCGGACATCACATGCACAAAATCCAGCCAAAATAGGCTATGAGCGACCAAAGCCAGGCCCATACCCATGGGCAAGGCGAATACCCACCAAGTGAAATTTCTCAGCAAATGATGAGCAACCGATGGAGGAGCCTCGCTTACGCTGATTTTCACGCCTGCTGCCTCTTTTCTTCTTCATGCTGAGCCTCAGGCGCCAACCGCGTGGATCGTAAATCCGATTGCAAGAGATCCAGCTCAGACTATCCTCGCAGGCGATCCCAAGGCGATCCCGCGCAGCGATCTTCCGCATGATCGCCGTCGTCACCGGCCTTGAACACCTTGGCCGACGACCGAAAAGGCCGCCGCCGCCCACTCTTTTTTCAGGCTTCACCAGCGCTTGGCTAGTCTCGGTGGGCAAGCCGGCATTGTTCGGCGAGCCGGCGGGGACAACTGCCGGCCGTCGGCAGTGAGGGTTAGACGTGCGGCGGTGGCGAGAGATGGAGGAGTTTGGCGGCCCCTAGCTAGGTCAGTAAGCCGACCATTCGGAGCAATATTCACGCATCCAATGGGCAAACCCGTGAGGCAATTCGAGAACGTAGTTCCGAACCGGTCGCAGCTTTCCATTGCTCCACCGTATGCTACCCGAAAGTTGCCGAAAACCCAAAGCCGGCAACAGTCGGTGATAACGGGTGAGCGGTGTGGCCACATAGACGGCCGAGCTTATACCGAATAGCCCCATCAAATCATCTTCCAAAAGCTCAAGGACCTGTGCGGATCGCTGCGGTCCGTACACGACTAGACGCAACACCCATCCCCCGTCACCGGATGCCGAAGGAGGTACCCCACGGCGAATCAATTCTTCCGTGGTTCCTTGCAACAACAGGGCCCTGGAATCCTCGCGGACGGGGATGGCCAGATTAAATCCCAATATGGTGCCGTGATGGTCTCTTACCACCCGAATCCGTTTCCCCTGGTAAGCCATAAGCCGATCCCACTCTGTCAGGCGAGAGGAACCCGCTGCCTGTTCGGACTGCAACCAGAATTTGAGCAACTGGGAGAAGGTTCCAAGATCTTCCGGCGATGGCGTAACCACAGTGAGATCAGGTCGCGGTAGTAGGTAACCCTCTGGATTAAGATTTCGATATTCCCGAATGGCAAAGATACATTCGCTGGCTAAGTACTCCCGAATGCTGGCTGGACAGTCGTCCCATCCTTGCAGAAGACAGCGCATTACTTCCTGAAAGAGCCTGGACGCGGCTACCGGCTGTTGGGCTTTAAAGTCCTGGGCCATGATTCGCCGTATTTCCCCGCGCAGCGCGAGTCCCGTGCCATCGCGCAAAAACAAGCCTGAACGGATAAGGTTTTGGATCTCGTCGGAGGACATGATTCTCCCGCACAGCGCGGACAGCAGCGTTGGCTCAACGTGGCGAAGTAAGGAGCACACGGCCAAGATACGAGGATCCACCGGAAACTCCTCCCTCATCGCGGTCTGCACGTGATCCGCCAACGAGTGGCCGACAGCGCGCCAACGGTCATCGGCCGTGAAGTAGCTGACACCGGATTGCTCCCACTGCCGGACGGCAAGCGTCACGGCCTTGGGCAGTCCTCCGGTCACGTGCAGGATCTCTTCTACCAAAGCCGGGTCAACAGCTCCACGGCGTTTCAAATCGTCCGTGATGTCTTGGGGAGACACGGGGTCGAGGGTTGCACAGCGAACGAACACCGACCAACGATGTGCCGCGCCCCATACCCCCTCCGGGCCCAGGTTGCCGGTCAGGACCACCCGAGCCGTTTTGGGCCACCGCTGTGCAGGGTGGCTAGACAGAAACCATGCAGCAAACGCCCGTTCCTTTCCGTCAATCAACAAAAGCTCGGGGTGTCGGTTTGCGTTCGACTGCCATTCCGCCCAGGCCGCAGAGGCCTCCCAGGTGATCTGGAACCCGTGTTGGCGCGCCAATTCTTCCGCACTGTGAAGCCACCTGGTTTTTCCACTTCCCGGAGGAGCCCACAAGTAAAAGACGGGAGGCGAAGCCCGATTCAAAAGCCATTCGACGTAAGCCTCCATGATGACACTTCGGTTCTGGTTGGGAATTGGTCGACCGGGCAGCGTCGGGGAAACCTCGGGAGAGGCCGGGACCACGACCTGCCGCGAGTCCGGCCAAGCTCCCTTGGCCAACGACTGCCGAAGATTATGGAACATCGCCTCGGTTTCGCCGGACGGCACCTCATGGAGCTCTTTGGCCAGCAGTTCCACCATTTCGTTGAACGCATGGGTAAGTGTCGCCAAATCCTTCCGCGCCGCGTGAGTTCGGAAGCCGAGACGGTGATATGCTTCGTCGAGGGGATCCAGTTGCATGAGTTCTTTGACTAAGGTCAGCGCTTGCGTGTGGGCTGCGCGGGCTAAATACCGCTCACATAGGATCGTCAGGCAATGGCTATACAGCTGCTGCAGACGGTTTCGCTCGGACTGAACCCATTCCTCATCCAACGCCGAGAGCAACGGCCCGCGATAAAGGTCGCGGGCGTATTCCAAGGCGCTGGTGGTTCGCTGAAACAGGGCGGTTTCGAACTCTGCAACGTCGAGACTCACGGGTATCTGGGGAATCCAACCCAGGCCGGACGGCTGTTCGTTGAGCAATGACGCCGACCATACGTCTTGCCGCAACTGATGCAAAACCTTTCTCAGGTTGGCACGGGCCTGATCGTCGGTCGTTTCCGGCCATGAAATCGACGCCAGTTCGGTGCGAGACACCCGTCGATCACGATGGATGGCCAGATAAGCGATGATCGATTGGGCTCGTGAACTGACCGCGGATTCGACGGGAAGCCCTCGATAGGTCACGCTGAATCGCCCGAGCAACCTGACGACGATCGATGGGTGCCGCACGGTGAAAGGAGTGTCGGGATAGTGAACCTGCCGGAACCCACGAAATCGGGACGAGCGAACCCTTTTGGGCGACGAAGGATCTGATTTGTCGTCGCGCGAGGATGTCTGATCAGATGGCCTCATCTCGATGCTCATTCCCTTTCGGCGCCGTTTGCACACATTTGAGAAGCAATTTGTTTCCCCAGGGTTAGGATCATGAGTCAGCCGGACTTTGAATTTCAGACTACACGGGAGAGGTGGAATGTCAAGGGGTCTACCGAAATTTGTTTAAGGCGATTGGGATGGGATCCTGGCGTTGAGTTCCCGCGTTCCGGTGGTGACGGAGCTCGCCAGGCAGCTCGCTGCGGAACGTGCTGCCGCAGGGGTCACGGTGGATGACTTGCTGACCGTGTGGGCGCAGGAGCGATGCGGGACTGATACTGCTATAAATTCTATGATCTTTAGTGATCACTGAATTCTTCCTGCCCCGACGCCGAGAGCAAGCTCTCGGGTCTCGCTTCGTGTCTGACAGGCGTGACTTTCCCGTCGATTCCGTCCTCTGATGGATCCGTCGTCTTCGTTGCCGAAGCCGTCGCCACAGGTAGAGCAGTTGGGGTTGCTAGCCCTTGCAAGTTGATCGCCGCGTTGACATCACGGTCATGCGTGATTCCCCAAGCCGGGCATGTCCACGCGCGATTTTTTAAGGTGAGGTCCTTCTTTACATAGCCGCAGCCTGGTGTTGAGCAGAGGTTACTGCTGGGAAACCAGCGGTCGGCTTCGATCAATTGCGTTCCGTAACCATCTGCTTTGTATTGCAGCATTGCGAAGAACCGTCCAAATCCTTGATCCGCGATGCTCCGCGCCACCCGATGATTCGCCATCATCCCTGGTACCGACAACGTCTCGATCCCCACCGCTTGGGTTTCGCAGCA
>JAJZXX010000179.1 GCA_021806205.1 Bacillota bacterium
CGGAAACCCACAGCCTACACCAAAACGCGAATGATCAGGGTAGAACCCCGAGTCTGCACCCTTCACTCCCCCATCCGAACGTTACGATGACAGTACAACTAGTTAGCCCCATGACAAACTGAGTTAGCCAAAACACCTCAGCCACAAGAAACGGCACCGCCGGTCCCGTCGGGATGTGGGAGCCTTGGAATTTGGCCGTTTCGAAGCCTATTTAGTGTATAAACTTAAACATCATGGTATTCTCGTCAGTGAAGCGTACACGCACCAAACGCGTCCGCACGGCAGCCAGCTCAACAAGGTGGCGGGCCACACCTATCGCTGTTGTGCCTGTGGCTATCGGGCACACCGGGATGGGGTCGTTGCGGTGAACATCCTCAACAAGGGGAGGCGTCAGAGGGATATCCTCCCCGGCACAATCTTGGTTCCCGAACGGATCACGTATCGCCGTCCCGTCCCTCTCAAAAGGGTGTTAAGGCGTAGTTCGGGTGAACCCCGGCATGTTGCTGATGGGATAAGCGGTGGCGAGTCAGTCTCACGACCCGCGATGCAGCGAGCGCGGGTCCCTTAGAATACCCGCCCTAAGGGCGGGGAGGTTCAAATAAAGAGATATCGGTCACAGAGCCGTTCCGAATGCACCACCCGAAAAAAATTAAAGGTATCCACAGAGTTTCCCAACAAAGCATGGCGCAGCGTATCGTGATGGCTATGGAAGCGTATGGATATCTAACGAGAGTCTCGGAATGCGACAGGCGATGAACACCAGATCAACGGATCTTCGTCAGTAGAAGACCAAAAGAGGATACGGCCTATGCGCTGTATCCTCTTAATCTAATCAGGTGGGCCAGACTAGGCTAAGATTGTACGCGGTAATGAGGCGGATACCATCGTCACTGTTGGGCACCGGCATGCGTTTAATGGCACGTTCGCATAATATGTCCAACAGGATTTCGGGCGGTCGTGGGTCGCTTTGAATAATGGACTCCAAGGCCTCGCGGTTGACCGAAACAACCGTCTTGTTTTCATCAGCGCGTTCCACAACAATCGTAATCCAGTGCCCGTCCTGTGTGGCCGATTGAACCCTAATTGCCACGAGCATCCCCCATCTTGGTTCGCTCTAATATCCCCTAATAGACTATGCTCAATATGGTTTTATGGCAATGGGGTATCGCGAGATTATTGCCAACAATGTTTGGGCATGTCCGACACATTGTGTTAAGCGATCCATGCTATAATCAGTGGGCCAAGGCAGCGGCGAAATGAGGGGATTACTTGCTCAAACGCCTATATGTATACTTTAAAATGCTTGCGGCGATGCTCGTAGATGCAGCATTAATCAACGTGTCGGTATACCTGGCCCTCTATCTCAGATTTAATACGCCTAAAATCCCTTCGCATGATCTCAGCGCCTACCTTCATGTGGCGGTGTGGTTTACAGTACTCAGCATCGCGCTGTTTTGGCTCACCCGCATCTATCATCGTATGTGGCGATATGCGTCTTCGCGCGATGGACAAGTCCTGATCTTTTCTATTTTAGTGTCTGCGCTGATTCTTGGTATGTTGTTGTTTGCTACCCGCACCGCCGACTATTCGCGGGCCACCTATTTGCTTTACGCGCTACTCGCTGTGGCCCTGGTGGGTGGATGGCGGTTTGCCTGGCGCTCGTTCTACGACGTTCACTGGGTCAATCTTCCGCGTGCACACCAACGGGTCCTTATTGTGGGGGCTGGCAAAGCGGGACAACTGGTTGCTCAGGAGTTGGTGAGACATCCTGAAGTCGGTATGGCCGTCGGGTTTTTAGATGACGACGTGGAAAAGGTTGGTATGCGGATTGCGTCGCTCAAAGTGCTGGGAACCACACCGGAAATCCGCACGATTATTCGTGACCACGGTGTCGACCAGGTGCTGTTAGCTATGCCATCGGCCGCAGGCCGCGTCATTCGCCCGCTGGTGGATCAATGTCGGGAGATTGGGGTCAAAGTCAGAACTTTGCCAGCTATCAACCAGATGATAGACGGTCAAGTGTCAGTCCACCAAATCCGCGACGTCGAGATCCAGGATTTGTTGCAACGCGAACCGACCGTCATCGATTTAGGAGAAATTGCGGGCTATATTACTGGACGGGTGGTCATGGTGACGGGGGCAGGGGGCACGATTGGATCGGAATTGGTCCGGCAGGTAGCCCCCTTTGCTCCGAGCGGGCTGATCTTGGTTGGCCTGGACGAAACGGATATTTTCGACATCGATAGGGATATGCACCTACGGTTCCCTGATATTCCGATTGTGGCGCTGGTGGGGGACCTTCGCGACCGGGGTCGGCTAGCGCGCATTTTCGAGCAGTATCATCCTGAGGTGGTGTTTCATTCGGCCGCACATAAACATGTGCCGCTGATGGAGTACCAGCCTGATGAGGTCATTTACAACAACGTAGCGGCATTGTGGCAACTGGTGGACTTGGCTCACCGTACTCACGTTGAAACCTTTGTCTTCATTTCAACCGATAAAGCGGTCAACCCGACCAGTGTTTATGGAGCAACCAAGCGGACCGGAGAAATACTCATTGGTGCCTATGCGGCTCAGTCCCGGACACGTTTTGTTACGGTGCGTTTTGGTAATGTATTAGGCAGTCGGGGAAGTGTCGTGCCGATCTTTCAGCAACAAATTAGTATGGGCGGCCCCGTGACCGTGACCCATCCGAATATGGTGCGCTATTTCATGACCGTGGCAGAAGCGTGCCAATTAGTGATTCAGGCGGGATCGATGGGGCATGGCGGCGAGATATTTGCTCTGGATATGGGTGAACCCATCCGGATTCTCGACTTAGCGACTCACTTGATTCGGTTATCCGGTCTCAGACCGGGTGTCGACATTGACATTGTGTTCACGGGAATTCGTCCCGGCGAAAAGCTGGCCGAGGAGTTTTTAACGGCTGAGGACCGCACCCGCGCGACCCATCATGAGCGTATCTTTGTGTATAAAGAAGAGGCGTACACCAATAGGAATGTGCTGTCTCGGATCGAGGAATTAATTCGGCAGGTAGGGTCTGCATCCCCCGATGAATTAAGACGGTTGTTGACCCTCGTGGTGCCCGAATATCATCCCGCCAACCCCGTGGAGATGATGGGTCGCCATGCTAAAGTTTTTCGGGCGCCATCGTTGAATAAGGGAGGCGGCGAAGAGATTGGGGTACGCTAGTTTGAAAGGCTCTTTGGCTTAGATCGGTTCGTCACGGTCATACATCTGGTTTAAGCAAACCCGACTAGGATCATCCGGGTTCCTGCATCAGGAACTCCGTTATTCCGGTCAGGACACTGGCGGATGCTTCTCCAGCCTGCGGTTCTGTCGCCTGTCATTAAACCGCGAGCTTGGGGTAGCGTCAGCCGTCCCCCGTCGGGGACTTACGTGGGGTCGTGTGGCGGGCTGAAAAAGCCGGGATAACCTTGGCGAGGAGAGGAAACGTCACCAGGAACGTGGAACACCATGGGTTTCGTCTTGGACAAACACCAAAACCGCTCCAGGCCATGCACCGAAAAACGGGCACGCTTGCTCTTGGAACGCCGTAGCGCTGTGGTCCCGTGCACGATCCGCCTCAAGGATCGGACCGCGCCCGATATGCGGAACTAATTAGCACGGGTTCCCGATTCGACATCGGCGTCGGCAAAAACCGCACTTCGGGTTTCAACCCGGAGAATCTCGTTCAAGTCTGGTCCCCCGAGGCAAATATGCGAGAATGTGGACTGGTAGCGTGTCTGCCATGGGATTTTTCTGGGTATTGTCATGTGTTGCAGCGAGAGGACGGACGGCACTATGGGTAAAAACCTCGTTGCGCCGAATGGCGACGGCCTGCTTTCTCTCCCGCCTTAAAAGTCGACGGGGTGCCTGAAGGGGGACGTCTTGCGGGCATTCGCCGATTTAACGGTTGGCCATTTTTGTCATGGGTACGCGGCCGGTCCAAAGCGGTCTTTACCGGAGGCGAACTGGATAGGTTTAATATGGATCCGGCAACGACATTGGCCTATGTCACCCCCCGACAAGGCGGACGCTGCCGGTCCATTTAGTGTGTTGGGGGGTCGTGACCAATATGCTCTGTGCTATGGTTAACGGGAAATGAGGCGATGATGGTGATGCGACAGAATTTTTTGCCCTATAACCAACCGGATATTGGCGACGAGGAAATACGTGCCGTCACCCAGGTATTGCGTTCGGGATGGCTCACCCGAGGACCTGTCACCCAACAGTTTGAGCAAACTCTACAGGATCTCCTAGAAGTGCCGTATGTCGTGGCGGTGTCGTCGTGCACGGCAGCATTGCATTTAGCGCTGGTCTTACACAATGTAGGACCAGGCGATGAAGTAGTCACCACACCGATGACGTTTGTGGCGTCGATTAACGCGATCCTGGAGACTGGGGCGACACCAGTGTTGGTTGATATTAACCCGGTGACCGGCAACATCAATCTGGATGCGGCAAAGGCTGCGATCAATGAGAAGACACGTGCCATTTTACCGGTGCATTATGGGGGGTTACCCGTCGATATGGCGGCGCTAATTGCTCTTCGCGATCGCTACGGATTAGCGATTATCGAAGATGCGGCGCATGCGCTGGGGGCGCGGTATGAGGGTAGAAACATTGGGAGCTTTGGTAATGTTGCTTGCTTCTCATTTTACGCCACCAAGAATATCACGACAGGCGAAGGCGGTGCGCTATCCCTCACTGATCCGGACTTGGTCCAAAAGGCACGGACGATGTCTTTGCACGGTCTGTCGCGCCAGGCGTGGAACCGCTACAGCAGCGGTGGAACTTGGGCGTATGACGTAACAATGTTAGGGTTCAAATACAACATGACGGATATACAGGCGGCACTGGGTCTGACACAATTGGCACGCCTGGGGGATATGCAGAAAAAGCGTCGTGCGTTAGCTTTCAGATATCATGAGAAGTTGTCCAGACTGCCCCTGAAATTGCCGACCGAGCCTTCCTTTACGGATCACGCCTGGCATTTATACGCGGTCCGGCTCGACCGAAATAAAACAAGCGCCCGTCGCAACACAGTCATTCAAGATTTGGCTCGCCACGCTATCGGAACGTCTGTGCATTTTATTCCCGTCTATCGGTTCACCTATTATCAGGACCGATTCGGATGGCGCCCCGAGGATTTTCCCATGACCGAGGCATTTTATGAAACGGAATTGTCACTGCCCTTGTACCCCTCCATGACGATTCAAGACGTTGACGATGTGGCCCAGGCGTTAGCCACCAGTCTGACTGGGGGCTAGTCTTCATGGTGGCCTTGGCTGTGAAGCGTCTTTTGGATGTTGTGGGCGCTCTTGTGTTGCTGGTGTTCGCTTTTCCCCTCATGTTATGGGCGATGCGAGCCATACGCCAAGATTCCCCGGGCGGGGCCATCTTCCGCCAGGTGCGAATCGGTCAATATGGTAGGCCTTTTGTTTTGTATAAATTACGCACTATGCGTCTCGGAGCGGAACGGGCGTGGACACCCCCTAGCCGGGAAGACTTTGACGCTTATGTGTTTCAAGATCCCGATGACGATCGAGTGACCCCGATTGGCCGTTTTCTTCGGCGGGCTTCACTAGATGAGCTTCCTGAGCTTATCAACGTGTTGAAAGGAGAGATGTCCCTCGTAGGCCCGCGGCCGGACGTTCCCGAAATGGTGGCGTTGTACAGGCCTTTCATGGAACGCCGCCACCGCCTCAAACCGGGTCTGACCGGCTTGGCCCAAGTGTCTGGTAGGGGAAGCCTCACCACGGGTGAGATTATGGCATATGATCTCCAGTACTGCGACAGGTGGAGTCTTTGGTTGGATTTTTGGATTCTTGTGCAAACCGTTCGCCAGTTATACGCGTCCCCTGGGCGTTGAACCTTTTCCGACTTATTGGGAGGGTGTGAACTGTCGCCATGGATCGAGACTTTGGCCGATTAGGCGCTCAGTTTTCACCATGTCTTGGCGGTAAAAGGCTAAGAGTTCTTCCTGGGTGGCCGGTGACAGGGCGGGAGGCTTGTCCGTGAGCCGATTTCTGAGGCGTCTGCGAGCCGATGGTGGGAGTATGCGGCGTGCGAGTAACTTCAAGGGGTTATCCTTTTGCAATAGCCAGCTTGCCATGGTGCCCCGACTCACGCCCGACTGATTCACCTTATTATCCATATGAATGGAAGCACGCTCCACCTGAAGAAATTGGAACGTTCGCTCGAACACTTTTTGCGGATCGGCAAAATCTTCATGCAACAGCACTAAAAACCGTTCGGGCCCGAATAGTTTCATGTACCGCTCTAAGTGCTCCCCGTACAATCCTGTTTCCCGATAGCGCCATTGAATGTTCCAGTTTTTGGCCTGTCGGCGCGGTTCGTCCTTTAAGGCCTCTTCGAAGCTTTTTGCGGGTTCGACGTTAATCATGCGGTGGTAAATAAAATGCGAGTATGCCCGCTCAACGGGATTTCTCAGGATGGCGATAAAGCGGGGAGACTTGTCCAATCGCCGCTGAATCTGTTCTGCCGCGTGCGGGTCCGCCAGATAGCCCGTGGAAGCCTCGCCCCGCACTGGGTAGGAGCCCGCGGACGCAAAGAGCGCCAAATATTCGGCCCAGGTTCGGATTTTCTTGCCAGTTGACGCCACTGGGGTAAACCAGGGCGACTGACGCCCATCCTCGGAAAAAAATCCGGTTTCCTTGACGGTGCTCATAAAAATGTGAGGATGTTCGCTCAGGGCCCGGTATAAAAATGTGGTGGCGGCTCTCGGCGCTCCTAAAATAAAGAAATTGGGAGGGATCATGGCACTACTCCTTTGATACCAAATCATATAACACTGTAACATCCTAAGCGTCGACTTCCAACCGTACGTTCATGTCAAGTGGCGCTCGTCAGCGTATTTCCTTGAGGGTAAAAATTCTCCGTAGTGCGACGGATTCCTTCCTTACACCGAGCACTCTGCATGAAAACACCGTTCATGTTAGCTTACGGAGTTGTCATTGATTGTTTAAAGTAGGACGTTTCCCATAGATTCGGAGGCGATTTTCGTGATCAATATTGTTGGCAAAAAGGTGGTGCCACGTCTCCATAGCATGCGATAAAAACGGATTCTCTTCTCCCGGATGCTGAACCTGTTCCCCACGCACTGGGGAGGCATACCATTGTCACGCATGCTATAACGCTGCTCGAACATAGCGAGAGACCGATCAAGGGCTCACGGTCGTGGCATTGGTCTAGCATGGCCGGGGCCACCCCATTCTGCTTCGCGCCAGGGATGAGCTCATCGACCTGGCGCTGAAGTTTCACCGACCAAAAGGGCGTATTGCCATGCTGTGCCAGCCGTGCCTCGCTTTCAACGGTTGCCCGGATCGCAAGCAGTCCTATCGGGACAGGCTTGGAGGTTAACTGTGCAATCACTTCGTGCTCAGTGTGCCCGTACGACTACGAGTGATTTTCCCGTCGGAGTTCGGGGGCGCCACAGTCCAAGAGGAACTGGCCAGCCCGAAGGAAATCTAGACCGATCAATCCACCGAGGCCGGGATCAAGGCTCTCGACATCGATCGGAAATGCGTAAGCATGGGAAGTGTCAAGCGCAATCTCATCGACCGTTTTCCGCAGGGCCACTTCGAGGCACCCGATGCCCAAGGCCGTCCCAAATTCGTCTGCTTCCTCGGGCGTGAGATCCAATTCAGCCTCGATGGCGTTGACATTGACCCACGCCTGAGCGGAGCCGGTGTCGACCACCATTTTCTCGACTACCGTCAATCGACTGCGGTGTCGAATGGTCACCGTCGTCACCAACAGCCCCTGAACCAGGGCGAGTTTCACGTCTCGAGTCCTCGAATCATAGGCTCCGTGACGACATCCATCACAATCCACTCCCGTGAGGCATGGTAGGTAAATGAATCGCCTCGTGGGCTGATTTAAAGGCGTCCCATGTCTGGCGAGCGTTGTCGGGCGGCCGGATAATCGCCACTTCTTCGACGTGCAGGCAGCCGTTCTCCACGTGTGAGTTCAGGTCCTCAAGATAGACAAATTCATCCGGGTAGATCCTCCGAACTTCCGCCCATTGCATACCGAACACCCCATGGCGCTATTATGACGGGTGTCTTCGTTGCCTGTCCATCCGATGACACCACGGCAGATGTCATCCCTCGATCGCATCAGGGCTTTATGCAGATCCCTTCCGACAAATTCGCAATTTCAAATGAACTTGTAGTTTCGAGGGGTTGCAAAAAGGCACCCTGGGTTGGCTGCACTCATCGGTGTGAAGTACTGCGACGGCTCGGCGGAGACTTCCATACTACGAGCGGGAATCTATCACAAATCCTCGTACCCGAGAAAGGCGGTACCACGAATAGGCGGGCGTTGACGGCGCTAAGCGGTCTTTACAACGGCACACCATGCTCGGATGACTCTGCCGATTTGTCCAATCGTGGTTCAAATCGTCCGCCATAATGTCCCAAGGTCATGGCCGTTATAATCAAAATGCCCCCTATCACGATGGACAGTGTAATTCGAGACTGCCCCAGCATCCACGATAAGAGAGTTCCGACTAGAGGCTGAGTAAAGAGGAATAATGTGGCGTAGCTCACCGACTGCCGGCCGATCACATAAAGCCACAAGAGATAGGCGGCTCCTGTCGCACCGATCGCCATGAATCCCAAAGATGCTATGAGGGGCAGGCCCACGTGATGGGGCAGGGGTGTTCCCTCGATGAGCCATAGAATGGTGCTGCCGAGGGATCCGAACCCGAATGTGAGAGCCGCCCCAGGTCCGGCATTCACCCATTGAAAGAGGCGCGGGGAGTAAATGTTGAATGCGGCAAAAAGAACTAATGCCAGAAAGAGAGCTCCGTCGCCGACGACATGGAGTGCGTGGGTAGGGCGTGGCTCACCGGTCAGTACCCAACTACCTACGACTGCCAACACAATAGCCCCGCGTTGGGCACCCGTAAGTTTGGATCCTAAAAGCATCGAGGCTAATATAAACGTCAATACCGGTTCGGCCGATATCGATAGGGCCGCGATGGCCGGATTGGTCTCATGCAGGCCGATTATTTGCAACCAGAGCGGCACGCTAATGCCTATGATTCCCATACAGGCTGAAAATCCGAGTAGCGTCCACGACCACCGTTTGATGTGCCAAAGCCAGGGGATCAGCATGAAAAAAGCTATCGCAAGACGTATGACGGCTAAAAAACTAGCCGACGCACCATGGTGAAGAGCTATGGCGGTCACGGGATAGCCGATCGCCCAAAGTAAATTCATCGAGACTAACGCCATAATGGTGGACGCTTGTGGTTTGATAGAGTGTTCCCTCAACTTTCTTTCACGGGGTGATGAATCAGTGCCTATACCTTCGGCTTCGCACCTTTCCAATCCTTTATCGGGCCGAGTTGCCCTCGCGTAACTTTTGCGGTATCGCGCGCGTTATCAAACGCGCCGTAAAACCCGAAGCTAGGGGGATATAAGGTGCTCGCCGTCCGGCGAAAGTCTTTTGTTTTCACACGCAGTAGGATATCATGCAACCATGACACAGAGAGCTTACCAATACCGCTTCTATCCCACCGAAGAACAGACGCAGATGCGGGCCCGAACGTTTGGGTGTGTGCGCTACGTCTACAATTGGGGCTTACGACTCAAGACAGATGCGGACGACCAAACGGGCAAACGTCGGTACTCCAAGGATTTGTCTGCGCAATGGACGGGATTGAAACACCAGGCGGAAACGGGATGGCTCCAGGAAGTCTCTAGCGTCTCGCTTCAACGAGCATTGCGACAGTTAGACCGCGCCTGCCCCAACTTTTTTGCAGGCCGTGGTGGATACCCCCAGTTCCACAAGAAACCGGGGAAACCCTCCGCCACCTATGCCGCTTCTGCTTTTAAGGGGGACGGAGAAAATATCACGCTTGCCAAGCGGTCCGAGCCCCTCAACCGCCGAGGGTCGCGAAGATTCTACGGCGTGCCCTCGTCGGTCCCCGTGAGTAAGGATGCGCTAGACCGAAATCATCGCTCCATCCTGGTGGACGCGGGCACCCCCCAGCCTCCTGCGCGTGACAATCCCGTCGGTAGTGATCGGGGATTGACCGATGCGGTCATTCTCGCGGCAGGCCCGAAGTTCGGCACCTCCCGTGTCTTCCGCAAGGATGGGAAGCGGCTTGCTAAGACGCAGCGCCAACGTGCGAAGACACAGAAAGGGTCCAAGAACCAAGCAAAAGCGCGTCTCAAAGTGGCTCTCATTCACGTCAAGATTGCGGAGCGTCGTTCAGACTTCCTGTACAAACTCAGTACGCGGTTGATAAACGAACACCAAGTGATCGCCGTGGAGGGTTTGCCGGTAAAGACCCTGATTCGCAATCACCACCTCGCACAGTCTATATGCCGGAGGTTGGGGCGAGTTTGTGCGACCACTCGAATAGAAAGCAGTGTGGTATGGGAGAACGGGTGTGACGATTGACCAGGTCTATCCATCCCGCAAACGGTGTTTTGACTGCGGACCCGTCATGCCGAAGATGCTGCTTCACATGCGAAATTGGACGGGTTCAGAATGCGGAGCGCATCACGCCAGCGATGGGAATGCCGCACAAAACGTCTTAGCCGCCGGGCTGGCGGTGTTAGCCTGTGGAGAGGCCGTAAGACCCGCTCGGAAGCTGAAGAGCCAACGCGAATGCGAGTCTCAGCGAAGCAGGAAAGCCACCGTGTGAGCGTTGGAATCCCCGGACTTTAGGCATGGGGAGGAGGTCAAGAAGGCGGCTTGACCACCAACCGATCTGGGAGCGTTACGGCGTGGCCGGTTTTTGACTGGAGGGTCTAAAGGTGCTGTCGGTGAGTGTGGTCATTCCGGTCTATAATCAAGCCGCTCTGATTGGTCGTGCTCTGGCTGCCATATTAAGAGGCAGTGTCACGCCGTTGGAGGTTATTGTCGTCAATGACGGATCTAACGATCTGTTGGACGAGGCGGTGGACCCCATTCGGCGGGAGACTTTGACCCCCATTCGCGTGGTGAACGTGCCGCACGGCGGGCCCGGACGGGCTCGCGATGTTGGGTGGCGAGAAGCTTTAGGTGGCGTGGTGGCTTTTACCGATGCTGATGCCGAGCCGGACCCGGATTGGATTCAGAGTGCCATGGAAGGTTTTGATGCTGACAGTATTGGCGCCATCGAAGGAAAAGTAGTCAGCAGCGGCGTTCCCCGGATTTTTACACACCAAGTGAAAAATCTCACCGGGGGCCGATTTATGACAGCCAATATGTTCTATCGCCGTGACGTGATTGAACAGGTGGGTGGGTTTAAATCACGCTACCGCGAGGATTCGGATCTGGCCTTTTCTGTATTGGAAGCGGGCTACACTATAAAATTTATGGCAGACTCAGTGGTGTTCCATCCTCCTCGGGAGGAACGGTGGTCTTTTTATTTCGAGAAAGCTAATCGTAAGCGATTTGAAGCTTTGTTGTTCAAAAATCATCCCCAGGTGGCCCCTCTTTATATTCCTCGCGTTCAGCCGACCGAATTGCTGATCATCGGGGGGGAGATTTTATCGGTCCTAGCCATATTTCTAGGTGCATGGAGTTTGACGGCCGGACTGGTTTTATTGCTAATCGGACTTCCGAAACGTATTGCCGCGTGGCTGGATGGTCGCCAATATAGCGGGCGGGAATACTTGATCGTGTGGGCTATGACCCTGGTTTTGGTTCCGGTCGAAGCCTATTACCACTGGTCGGGACGACTGAGGCCACCCCATTAGCTTTCGGCAACATGAACGATAAGGAGATTTGAGAGATGACATCAGTCGCTGTTACCATTCCTACCCTCGGCGCTAGTCATTTGTTGGATGCACTGGCCAGCCTCCCATCGGGTATGCCGCTTTATCTTCGGGATAATCGCCAGGAGAATTGGGGAGTGGCCAAGAGTTGGAACTGGGGCATTAAAGCCGCCTTAAAAGATGGGGCCGCCTATGTATTGGTTCTCAATGATGATGTACGTCTGGACACGAAGGATTTTGTCGATCGGCTCGTCCAAGATCTGTCCCGCGATGGCGTCATCATGGTCAGTGGACATCCCAACCATGTGGAGCCAAGACCCGCCGAGGGACGGCTCGCAATGAGTGCGTTTATGTGTGATGCCCGGCTCTTTTCGGAAATTGGGGAATTTGACGAAAGCTTCTGCCCCGCGTATTTTGAAGATGCGGACATGTTGCATCGCATCACTCTCAGCGGGAAGTGGCGTACTTACTATGACAGCGACGCACGTTTTCACCATTGGGTGAGTTCGACTCGCCATGAAATCCGGGGGGCGTTGCGCACGAAGAGTGACTATCGATCTAATCGCGAACGTTTTTTCAAGAAGTGGGGTTTTTATCCGGACGCCGGCAAGACAAAATAATGGCGAGAGGGAGTGTCCTGGCTGCGCATCTGGGTTGATGCATTGATGCTGGACCAGGAGGCAACCGGCATTGGTCAATATATTTATCAACTTTTTCAAACGTATGCGAATCAATTTGATGAAGACCGAGTGGTCGGGTTGTTCCAACCGGGTATGAGCATTCCCGGGGTGGAGTCCGAGTATCTTAATCGGAATCTTTCGAGTGCCCGTCGGCTTTTCTACGAACAGTGGGGACTGGTGGATCGTCTTCAGTCGGCATCTTTTGATGTGTTGCACTTCCCAGACTATCAGATTCCCATTTTGCGTCCCCAGCGGCGAGTTGTGATGACCGTGCATGATTTGGCTGCGTTTGTCATGCCGCAGGTCTTTCCTGGATCAAAAACCCGAACCAAGCGTCTATTGATGCGCCAATCGGTGAAGCGCGCCAGCCGGATCATTGTTCCGTCGATAGCGACCAAAGACGATCTGACCGCAATTTTGGGGGTTCCCGCAACAAAAATTCGGGTCATTCCCCATGGCGTTAAGCGTGCTGGCAAGCCTTGGGCCCAAAGGGCTCATAGGGCGCCCTATTTTCTCTCCGTGGGCACCATTGAACCCCGGAAAAACTTTACCCGTTTGATACTTGCCTACCACTTACTGTTCCAAGATCGGCACGACGTGCCGGATTTAGTCATCGCGGGTCGAGCGGGATGGATGTATCAAGAAACACTGGAACTCCCGGAAAAACTTGGGCTTGCACACCACGTCAAGTTTCTTCAATATGTGTCCGAGGACATGTTGGCTACACTGTACCGGGATGCGGAAGCGTTGGTGTACCCAAGTCTTTATGAAGGATTTGGGTTACCGGTGATCGAAGCCATGCAGGCTGGTTTGCCTGTTGTCACCTCAGCTAAAGGTGCTCTAAAAGAACTGGGTGGTCACTCATTGTGGCGCTCGGATCCGTACAATGTCGAAGACATCGCCCATGCAATGGCTAGCGTGTTGGACGGTGGGGCGGCAGTCCGGCAAAAGGCTCAAGAGGCCTATGACTGGGCTCAACAGTTGACTTGGGAAAAGGCCAGTGAAGCAACGCGTGCGGTTTATGAAGAAGTGGCGATAGGAGGGTAACCGTGCAGCAAGGCCAAATCCAAAGAGAGCTTGCCCCGGTAGGGTGGCAAAATCTCATAGGGCCGCTCCTGATTATTGCGGTCGGTACGGCGCTGACCTTGGTGTCGACCCTGGCGGGCGGCGCCATTATGGTCATCGGCTACATTTGGCTGGCGATTGTCTCTGTGCCGCTAGCGTTGACGGTTTATGTGATTTTTTCTCCGTTTCCCTTGGGATTGACGTTTCACCACCATCATATCGACATATCGGATTTGATGGCGTTGACGATGGCCGTTAGGCTTTTGGTGAAGCCGATTCACCGTCGATCCGAATCTTTGCTCACGCGATTCCTGGGGAGCCCTTTTTGGCGTCCTCTCGCACTCTTACTAATTCTTTCCGTACTCTCTTTGGCGACCGCTCTGTCGCATACGACGACCGTTATCAAGATTCTGGAGTATATAGAGTTTTTCGTGGTAATTGTGGCCGTAGCACGGCAACTGGATGTAGACGAAGCTCAATGGAAACCCGTAGTGGCAGGGCTATTCGCGATTGCCAGCCTACTTTCCTTGGATGGTTTCTATCAGTTTGTGTTTAAGGTAGGGCCATCGGCCAACATTGTCGACCACTTTCATATCCGGGCCGATGCAGTGTTTGGGCAGCCTAATGCCTTTGGGGGATTTGAGGGCATGGTATTTCCCTTGGCCCTGGCCTTACTGGCCTATGGGCCTGACTGGGCACGCCGGTGGTGGGTTTGGGTGACACTCTGTCTCTCGGCACTGGCTGTCATCGACTCGTATTCCCGTGGGGCCTGGGTTGCGGCTGTGGGTGCGGTCTTTTTCATGGGCGTGGTGGCGTGGATAGCGCACGGCCGCACCATGATACACCGGCGGTTTGTGATCCCGGGCATTCTTTTTCCCATCATGGCTTTTTTGTTAATCGATTTGTTGGGCAAGACCAATCTCAGCGGATCGGCCTTTGCGCTGTCCAATAGTACCGGTGGCGAAGTCACGTCGACCGTGACCTCACTTGTGAACCCCAAGGGCAACTTTGACACCCACCAGCGTCTGCGCATCTGGAAAGAAGCCATCCAAGCAATGCGGTACCGGCCGATTTTGGGTGTGGGGTTGGGCGGGTTTCACCGCTGGATGGTTCTCCATCCAAAGCCTAATTTAAAGCCGGCACCGATGGCGCACGATCTCTACTTGGAATGGGGCGCGGACTTAGGTGTTTTAGGCGTCGCAACGGCAATATGGATTGAATGGTCGTGGGTGCGTCATGCCGTGGGCGTGTTGGTCAGGCGCGCACGCTCCTTAAGCGCGTTTGAATTTGCTTTGGGTTTGGGTGCCTTCGGATCGATTGTGACCTTTATTGTGCATGACTGGGTCGACATTTTGATAGATCATGGCGTGGTTGTGCCGTTTCTCTTGGCGTTGGCAGCGGTCTGGGCATTGTGGAGCCGCAAGGCCGCGGGGAGCGGCGAGTAAGTGCGGGTGGCGCTGGTCCACGATTGGCTCGTAACCATGGGCGGTGCCGAGCGTGTATTGGAAGAAATGGCGGCACTTTTTCCAGATGCCCCCATTTATACGGGCATCGTGGACCGTGCGCAACTCTCCCCTTTTTTGCAGCAACGCACGATTATCTCGTCTTTTGTGCAGTCATTTCCGCGGGCGACCCGATGGTACAATCGCTACCTGCCGCTATTGATGTACGCCATGGAGCAGTTTGACCTGTCTGACTATGATGTGGTTATCTCCTCATCGTCGGCGGTGGCTAAAGGGGTGGTGACGCGGGCCCAAACGGTCCATGTTTCCTATATTCATTCGCCGATGCGGTATGCTTGGGATCTGTATCATGAATATCGATCGCGTGAAGCCACCGGATTGACCAAACATCTCATGGGCCCGGTATTTCATTACATGCGGTTATGGGATCGCATCAGTTCGGATCGTGTGGACGTGATGGTGGCCAACTCATCTTTGGTGCGCCGGCGAATCCAAAAACACTATCGCCGCGATGCTGAGGTCATATTCCCGCCCGTTGCGGTGGATCGTTTCAAAGTCTGCACCACACCGGGGTCGTATTATCTCGTGTGGTCTCGATTGGTGGCATATAAACGGTTTGACCTGGCCATCCAAGCCGCCAATGCTCTGAAGATCCCTTTGGTCGTGGCGGGTGACGGCCCGGAGCGAGTCCGACTCGAGCGTATGGCCGGACCGACCGTGCGATTTGTTGGGCGGGTGCAGGATGATGAAATCGATCGATTGATTGACGGAGCCAAGGCACTGCTCTTCCCAGGAGAAGAAGATTTCGGCATTGTGCCTGTCGAAATGCAGGCGGCTGGCCGCCCAGTGATTGCATTTAGCCAGGGCGGGGCCCTGGATACGGTGATCCCCCATGAAACCGGCTGCTTTTTTGATGAGCAGCGGGTGGAATCCCTGGTTGAGGCCATACAGGCGGCGGAAAGGGTCGACTGGGATCCCCGGGTCATTCGTCAGAACGCTGAACGCTTTAGGGGGGAGATTTTCCGCGAACGTTTTCGGGGCGTGGTACTCGCCGCTTTCCAAAGTTTAGGATAGAATGAGCGCAACGACGAATCAGGGGGGCCGGACGCACCTGATGAACATGAACATTGCGATGGACGTCTCCAGTACCGCGGGATTTCGCACGGGAACGGAAGAATATATTGAGGGATTGGTGTATGGCCTGTTTAAGCTGGGGATCGCGGTCGTAGGCGTGGGTCGACAAAACCAAGGCTTACAACCCGATGAGCCGTGCCTGGGATTGGATGTGCGTTCTTCCCCGTCCCCTATCGCCAAATGGTGGTGGGAGTATTATGGGGTAAGGCGAGTGCCGCGCGATGTTAACGTATTGCATATCCCGTTTATGGCGCATCCCGAAGGTAGACTATCCGTGCCCTCGGTGGTCACGGTGCATGACCTGATCCCCTATCGCTTGGACGCATACCGAAAAAGTGTGAAAGAGCAGCGCTACTTTTCGCATATCGGGCGCGCGATGCCTTATGCGGACTGCTTGGTCGCTATTTCTCAAGCGACCTACAATGATCTATCGGAGTTATTTCCCAGTCTGGTCAATAAAACGGTCGTGATTCCCAATGGGGTGCATCACCACTACTTTGAAGAGATGCCCATAGAACAGGTGGGGTTTGTCGCGCGTCGTTTTGGGCTGCGGCGTCGCCCGCGTATGCTCTATGCGGGGGGTTATGATGAAAGAAAAAACGTCGGGACGCTGATTCGGGCCATGAAGGGCGTGTTTGCGAGACATCCCGGTGGGGAATTAGTATTGGTCGGAGCCAAGGATAACCTTACGATACGCCGTCAGGTGCAAGACCAAGGCATTGAAGGCCGCGTAGTTGTGACCCCGTTTGTCAGTCGGGCTGATTTGGTTGCCCTCTATAATGGCGCAGACGTTTTTGTGTACCCGTCGCGGTTCGAGGGGTTTGGGCTTCCTCCCGCCCAGGCGCTGGCGGTAGGCATTCCGGTGGTCGCGAGTGACATTCCGCCTATTCAGGAAGTCGTGCGAGAATACGGCACGCTTGTCAATCCCAATTCCGTCGAAGCCTGGGTGAGTGCGATTGACGAGGTGCTCAACGGCTCCGATTCGCTCCAGCGGCGAGTGACCGAGGGCCAGGCGTATGCACAAGCCTTTTCATGGCCACATATTGCTGAAGCCTATCTTAAAATCTATGAAGATGTTGTAAAGGGGCGACGATCCTGATGCGGGTTCTAGTCACTGGCGGTGCAGGATTTATCGGCTCGCACGTCGTGGAGCGCCTTTTAGCGACCGGCGCGGATGTCGTGGTGGTGGACAATCTGTCGTTGGGCCGCCGTGAAAATGTCCCCCAGGCGGCGCGATTTATCCAGGGGGACATCCTTCAGAGTCACGAATGGATCCGATCTGTCGGATCGATTGACGCCGTTATTCACCTGGCAGCTCAGATTAGCGTCGCCCTGTCCGAAACTCAACCTCAGAAAGATGTCATGACTAATGTGCTAGGGACCGTGGCGATGCTGGAGGCGGCCCGGACATTGGATTGCCATGAGTTTCGTTTTGCCTCGTCGGCAGCCGTTTATGGTGACAATCAGAAACTCCCGCTAAACGAAGACGAGGTGTTGAACCCTTTATCCTATTACGGACTGGATAAAATGGTGGCGGAGCAGTATATACGCCACGAATCTGATCGGAGACGAGTGACCGGCATCATACTGCGTATGGCCAACGTCTACGGCCCGAGGCAGCGCACCCAAGGGGAAGGCGGTGTGGTGGCGATTTTTTCTGACGCCTTGGCCAAGGGCCGCGTGCCCTTCATTGAAGGCGATGGAGAACAAACCCGCGACTTTGTCGCGGCTACCGATGTGGCCCGGGCTTTTTGCCACAATTTGGGCCAGGCGAATCGCAGCGCAACCTATAACATTGGAACGCAGACGGCGACGAGTGTGAACCAACTGTGGGAGACCTTGGCAACAATGGCGGGGCTGGACGTGAGTGCAGTCGGACGCGTCCAGAGCCGCGCCCAAGACATCCGGCATAGTCGGCTCAGCATCAGTCGCGCGACCGATTGGGGATTTCATCCGCTGGTAGTGCTTACCCAGGGGTTGGAGGAAACCTATGCATGGTTTCGCCAGACCGATGAGAATGGGTAGTCCTTCACTTCTATGGATCGTTCCGTCGATGGGCTGGAATGAAGGTGCGCTAGCTGCCCTATGGGCGGCCGATGCTCTCCAGGGATCGGGGATTCGGGTTGCGGTTCAACCGTTAGAGGTCGAAACTGGTCCGCCCTTGTTGTGGCCCAGGGCGATAGAGCGTCGGCCGCCGCTTTCTCAGCAGCCGCGAAACGAGTGGAGAACCCTCTATTTAAACTTTGATTGCATTATTGTGGACCAAAATTTTGATACGGAGTTCCACTATGTCAAAATGGCCCGGGATTTAGCACGAACCTTTCTTTTTGCCCGGCAACCGAGCTTGCCCGAGCGACTGGATGTCAGTCAGTACGCGCTGTTTGACGGTGTTTTAACGGCTAGTCGCGCTAGCTATCAAGTACTAGCGCGCCAACCCTCGCTCTTGCCGAGCCGTCTTGTTCCAGTGCCGCTTTTGGTCGGAAAGACAACCGGCGCAACCGTTTCGTGGCCCTTTTCCCAAGTTGATGGACCGGTGGTCGCTATGGCGGGAATTGTGGACGCTTTTCAGGGGATTGAAATTATTGTCAACGCGCTGAGTGTGATGGCAGCGCGCCATCAACCCCGGTCTCTTTTGGTACTGGGCGACGGACCTGATGCGAAAAGACTGAAAGCCTACACGCGATCGTTAGGCGTGAGGGCAGAATTTGCGCCCGAGACACTCGATTGGAGAGAATGGGTCGCCAAGGCAGACGCCTTGGTCACGCTAGGGTTTCAGCCTGGATTGATGGGGGATGTGGAGGTCAGTGCTCTGGCAGGCACGCCAGTCCTTGCTCCAGACATCCCGTCGATCCGGGAACGCGCCGATCAGTTGTCCACCGTCTGGTTGGAACAACCGACCGTCATGGGTGTGATAGAACAGCTAGAACAATCGCAATGGGTCCGCGGGACCCCCAAAACGCCCAACGGCCGTATCGATGAGTGGATCACAGCGTTAAGGCTTTAGGCCCAGTCAGACCGCTCCTGATCTTTTACGGTAAATCCGCCCAAAATGCCGACTATCAAACTAATCGTCCCGAATGCAACCGTGGTGGTAACTGCAGCGGTGATATGTCCTGCGGGTGAGTTAGCCCAGAGTAACAAGTGAATGCGAACCCCCGTCTGGGCCGGCACATCGATATCCCGGAGTGTGTCGCGGATGAGAAATGACCCCAAGCCCGTTATAATACCGAAAAGTGCGCCGATCAGCGCTCCGAACAAGGCGGGACGGGACTGATGGCGCCGTGCCGATCGGCCTCCAAAAAAGGCTAAAACCAATACAATAACGTAGAGTAAGACGGCAATGGCGGTGGACAGGGCATAATGACGCAAAAATACCACGTTGAGAAGTGCCAGCACACCCAATAGAGCGGCCACGGGAAAGTAGGGCAAGGGGATGCGATGCATAGTCCTGTCATCCTCTCATAGGCTCACCTAATGATGAAGCTAATCCCCGATTCTTGTCAAATTGGAGACAAACCGACCTAAGGCAGGACACCGTCATCCCATGCGTACGATCAACCCGAACCGTTCCGTTTTTCGTAGATGCGCCGATGTTCTAATATACCGATAAATTTCATTACACCCCTCCCAAATAGCAGGAAATATTCTCAGCCTGACGAAACACTGTTACGAGGTTATAATAGAAGAACACTGGAGGGGATATCTTAATGTTTCGGGGGCGCACCAACCGTTGGGACGAATTGGCGGTTTTTGTTGATACGGCGGCAGCATACGTGGCCTACTTGTTTGTCACTCACGCCTATTTAGCCTGGTTTAATCCCAAGGTTGCCACGGTGCATTTGGTATCCAATTACTTTACCTTTTCCGTTTTTGTCATGGCGGTGTCCTGGTTAGTCATGAAACTCAATTTCCGAGGATACTCCCGCCGATGGAATCAGTTGCCGGCCGAGATGGGTATGTTGGCCGTGTCCTCCGTAGAAATTAGTGTGGCCATGGCTCTTATGATCTTTGTTTTGAAAGCTAATTGGTTTTCCCGGGCCATCTTTCTGATCTTTCCGATTGTGGCTTTGCTTTTGCAAACCATGGTGCATTCTGTCATCAAACTATCGATGGGCAAGTTCCGGTTGAGTGGACGTGATCAGCGGCGTTTGGTGGTCTTAGGATATCCCAAGCGTGTGCGCATATTCAGTGAGACGGTCAAGTCCGTACCGGAAGCCGGAATGCAGGTGGTGGACGAGCTACCGGTAGCGCTGGGTGAAGATCTTAATGCCCAATCGGCAGTAGACCGCCTGAGCAGTCTCTTTGCGTCAACCGTCGTCGACACTTTGGTCATTGCTATGCCAGTCACGGAAGATCTCTTGATGCCGGCTATTCGCATGGCCCGCCAACAAGGTAAAGAAGTGCGGCTGGTACTGGATGAAATGGGGGCGCTGGCTCATCGCTCGCGTCTTTACGACTTTTATGGGAACTCGGTGCTGGTGGTTGATTCGTCACGTGCCCATCAGACTTCGCGGTCCTTGGTCAAACGGATCGTTGATGTGGTGGTGTCGTCGGTGGCGATTATCCTGACATCTCCTATTATGCTGGTGAGTGCGGTAGCCCTGAAGTTGACGGATCGATCCGGTCCGGTCTTGTTTGTTCAGCGTCGCGTGGGCCTAAATGGTCGAGAGTTTCCCTGCGTAAAATTTCGAACCATGGTTCCTAATGCGGAAGAAATGAAGGATCAGTTGGCGCACCTTAACGTCATGTCTGGCCCGGTATTCAAGATCCCAGACGACCCACGTGTGACCCGGGTGGGCAAATGGCTTCGCAAGACGAGTATTGACGAACTGCCGCAATTGTTTAATGTCTTTTTAGGCCACATGAGCATGGTTGGCCCGCGCCCTGCCCTCCCGAGCGAAGTGAAGCTCTATGGTCCAGACTTTCGTAAGCGCTTGTCGGTTCGTCCCGGGATCACCTGTCTATGGCAAATATCTGGTCGCAATGACGTGGACTTCCACGACTGGATGCGTCTTGACATGGAGTACATTGACGGCTGGTCCTTATTTCTCGATATCAAGATTATGGCTAAGACCATCCCGGCGGTTTTCCAGCAGCGCGGAGCCCACTAATCCTCGATAAGGTTGGCGTTTTACGAGTCCCTTGACACACTAGCCCTATCGATGGGATGGGAGGGCCTACATGCCAGACATTGACTTGTTGCATCATCTCGGAGACGCCCCTGAAGGGCCTTGGGCGATTTTTTCCTCACCTAACGGGGATGGCACCGACATGGTATCGGTTATTGTGCCCCGTTCGCTCTGGTTACAGGTGACCCGAAAGCACCCCTTTGACAGCGAGATCTCGTTGCTTGAGCGTCTGGGCCGTTCGGCCATCGAACGGGCCCGACAAGGTTTTATAGGGTCCGGGCCGGTATTTGTCAGTGAAGCCGATCTGGGTGATTTATTGGCGATGGACGGCTTGCCATGGTATCGGGCATTACGGCTATGCGGATCGTGCCATCGCGAAGTCCCCCCGGGAGAAGTGTCCGAAGGCTTATCGAATGCCCTGCCTCCTGATTCGCGAGGCATAATTGAACTAAAAGTGCTGTGTCCGACCTGTCAAATCCAGACGCCGCATCAACTTAATCCCTGGGGGATCTCTTCCTAAATTGGAACCGAATGACGTAAACCCCATATGATGGGATTGGGAGGTGAACTATGCGGATATTAGGGCACAAGGTGGCGACATCGTACGATTCACCAGGATGGACGGAACACTTAGTGGGAAGCAATCACATCGAACTGGGAATTGTTCTGGATCTCGCTAACCGGGAGGGTGCGCACGCGACCCTGAGGGAACAAGGACGACCCTTAACCTTAGAAGAGATCACGCATGACCATACGGTGTCGGAGCATCAAAGACAGGAAATTATCACCTGGCTTACCCGTTACGGCCTTTTGGTGACCTGTCAAAGCCCGCTGGTGATTTGGGCGCACGGAACATTTGAGGCAGCTTCCCGCACGTTGTCGATCGGGTTCCAATTCCGTCAAGATCCCAGTGGCCGTGTGTTTCGGCCGACTGAAGACCCTGAGGTGCCCGATGCGCTGGCGGGAAGCGTTGTGGCGATTGTGGGACTCGAAAACGTGGTGAAGTTGTCGCCCCTATGGCGCCGTCCAACCCGAACGGATGTTCTCGCGAATGCGGGGCAAGGCTTTTTCCCCCAGGATTTAGAGAAGGCTTACCAGTTTCCCGCACCTTTTGACGGTACCGGACAATGCATTGGACTCTTGGAGTTCTCCAACGGCTATAGCCTGAGTGACGTTCGGAGTTTTTGGGGCGCGATGGGGATTTCCCCACCGGCACTAGATTTTGTGTCGGTGGACGGAACGCCCAACGATGGCGGCACGAGTCCGCAAGACATGGAAGCCACCCTGGATGTGGAATGGGCCGGAGGAATGGCGTCTGGCGCCCAATTGGTGGTCTATGAAACATCCAGTGGCACGAGTGATCAATCGTTTGGCCTGTCGGTTTTAAAAGCCTTAGATTACGCGGTCCATGACACAGTCCATCGGCCTACCGTATTATCTATCAGTTACGGTGATGCAGAAGGGCACTTTCCATTCCGAGAGTTAGCGGCTTGGGACACGGTGATGGCGGAGGGTGGCCTGGCTGGCATTACGACGTTTGTGGCGTCTGGCGACCAAGGTGCTTACGGGATTAACGGGCCAGGAAGGCCGGTGCGCCACGTCGACGCGCCAGCGAGTTGTCCCCATGCCATGGCCGTGGGGGGCACTCACTTAGAGCTGAATGCTGACGGAACTATTCAGAGTGAAACTGGATGGACCGACACGAACAATAACGGGGCATCAGGCGGGGGTATTAGTCAACTCTTTGGGATGCCGCCCTATCAAGATTCGCTCAGCCTTCCGGTCCCAGCCGGGGATCATGCGGGGCGAGGCGTTCCTGATGTGGCGGCTAACGCCGATCCGGATACGGGGTACGCCGTGATGTTTCAAGGGAGTATGACGGTGGTGGGGGGGACATCGGCCGCCTCGCCGCTCTGGGCGGCTTTGTGGGCGAGGTTGAACCAAGCGCGGGTGCAGGCCCACCAGGGACCCATCGGGTCCAGCCACGGTGACGTGTACCACTTAGGACCCACGTCGGCCTTTCATGATATTACGGTCGGAAATAATAGCTATAACGGCGTCGCGGGCTATTCCTGCACTCCAGGATGGGATGCGGTAACGGGATGGGGCAGTCCCGTGGGATCACGTCTCGTCGGTGAACTGAGCTAATCGAACGACCGATCGACCCGATTGTGGTTGAGAGCCCCTACCGTGCGGCAGGGGCTCTTACTTGTGCGCCCGGCATGGGCGTGTGCTTTAAGGTGAAAGTCCTGAACGGGGGATGACCGTTCCAACCGTTAGCCAAAGGCAAGGGTGTCCATCGTGAGGTGGAATCCGAAGGAAGCCGGCGGCAAAC
>JAJZXX010000088.1 GCA_021806205.1 Bacillota bacterium
CACGTACCAATCCATCGGAACATCGGGCTTCTTAAACGAAAACACCACGGTCGACGAGTTAACCGCCTTTACGCCCGACAAAAATGACCAAACGCCCGACGTGTCCAACTGAGGGTATTGCTTTTGATAATTGAACGTAAACGCAACATCCGCCGCCGTAAAGGGCTGGCCGTTCGACCACCGCACGCCCTTTCGGAGATTCACGGTGAGCACGGTGTTGTTATGACTCCATTGATACGACTGTCCTAATATCGGGCTCACCTTCGAGGTGTTGGGGTTGAAATAAAACAGTGGCTGGTAAATCAGACCCGCCGTTCCCACCAAGGGCGTTCCGTAGGGATTGAAGTTCTCCTGAAACGTGCCGCTCGGCCCCGACACGATGACCAACGGTTTGTTCTTGCCGCCTGCCGCCGCCGAAGACCCACAACCACTTAAAAACACAAGACTCAAGGCCATCGTGGCCATACTCGCCTTTTTCACTGCAGCGTTCATCGTATCCACACTCCTCATCTCGTGATCGGCCTCGTTCTGCACCGTCACCCCGATGAACCTCGGCGATCGAGCCGGGGCCCGCTAATATCACGGACGGAATTCCATTGGACCGTCCCGACCGTGTGACTCGGGGACTTCCTACACTGGGACACCCGCGCGCGGCCGTTTCGCCCGGCTCTCAATGGTCACTTGCTGCTTGGTCTCGCCTGCGGTTAAAATACCTTCCATGATTTCCAGCACATGATAGGCCTGTTGTCCGTTGGCCCGTGTCTCCCACCCCCTTTCAATGCTCTCGGCCATATCCCAGACCCCCAAACCGCGGCTGTTGACCGAATAAGTTGAGAATATGGGGATGTCCTGCCACTCATCCTCGCCGATGGTGCGCAAACGCACCGGGCCGCCAAAAGTATTTGGATCCGGGCAACTCAGCGTCCCCTCGGTGCCATAGATTTCTAGTCGGGGAATCTCGGTAAACGCCACATCAAAACTCGTGGTCAGGGACCCAATGAGGCCCGACTCCAATGCCAGATGCGCCATCACATGGGTGGGAATCTCCACCGGGATGTGTTGCCCTTGAATATCGCGATGCCCCGCTACCCGATGAGAAAAATTTTTGCTGGTCATCGACGACACCTGGGCTACGGAGCCTAACAGCGCCACAATCGTCGTTAGATAATAGGGCCCTAAATCATAGAGGGGACCGGCCCCCTGTCGATAAAAGATAAAGGGATTGGGATGCCATCGCTCAGGACCGCGCGACAACATGGTGCCCGTAAACGATACCGGTCTTCCAATGGCGCCCGCGTCAATCAACTCCCGGCACTTTTGAAGGCCAGCCCCCATAAAGGTATCGGGTGCTGCTCCCGCCATCAGGCCCTTTTGCTGCGCCATCTCTAAGATCTCTCGTCCTTGTACCGTGTTCATCGCGAGCGGCTTTTCCGAGTAGACATGTTTTCCCGCCGACAGCGCCGCGAGGGACACCTCCGAATGGGCCTCAGGTATGGTCAAGTTCACGATGAGATCGACATCATTTGAAAGGAGACACGCCTCGGGTGATTCCACCCAAGGAACACCAAATTCTTCGGATCGCCGCCGCGCACGTTCCCCATCAAGATCGCTAACCATCACGAGTTCCGTTCCCGGAAAGTTTGCCAAGTTCTTGAGATAAATGCGGCTGATGGTGCCACAACCAATGACCCCGATGCGCATAAATGATTCCTCCTATCAATAACCTCTTGGGAATGCCCTTAGCCCGAAAACCGCCCTTTACCTGACAATGTCGACCGCACGGTGATTCGCCGCCGAGCACAACACGGCGTCGATCACCGCCTGACATCTGAGTCCGTCGTCAAAATCGGGGCGAACCTCGGCGCCTGTGCCACACGCCGCGATCCAGTCATGCATTTCATGCACGAAGGTCGCATCCCATCCCAAAGCGTGGCCGTCCGGCCACCACCCCCGCATGTAGGGATGGGCCGCATTAGTCACGAGAATCCTTTGCCACCCATCGTGAGGACGATCTTTGTTCCACCACACCTCCAGTTCGTTAAGACGCTCCAGATCAAAGGCCAGGGCCCCCTGGCTCCCGTAAATCTCCAAACGCAAACGGTTCTTTCTTCCCGTGGCAACCCGCGACACGTCCACCATCCCGGCAGCCCCCGATTCAAAGCGGATCAAGAACATAGCAGCATCGTCGACTGTGACCGGCTGCGTCCCTTCGTCCCCGCCATGGTGGGGAACGACGATATTCGTCTGCGCGGACACGGTCTTCATCTCTCCCACCAAATAACGCCCCAGATCGATCACATGCGACCCGAGATCTCCCAGCGCCCCACTACCTGCGATATCGCGTGAAAACCGCCAAGAGTATGGAGTTTGATCATTAGCGGCCCAGTCTTGCAAGTACTGCGCTTGAAAATGATGGATAGCCCCCAATTTCCCCGAGGCGATCCACTCGCGGGCCAAGGCTAATGCAGGGACCCGACGATAGTTAAATCCCACCATATGAACCTGGCCGGACGTCTTGGCCACGGCCGCGAGCCGCTGCGCGTCCTCCAACGAATTCGCCAATGGTTTCTCGCAAAACACGTGTTTGCCGTGAGCCAAGGCCGCTTCGCCAATGACCGCATGCACAGAGCTAGGCGTGGCAATGTCCACCGCGTCAATGTCATCGCGTTCGACCGCCTCCCGCCAGTCGGTGCACACTTCGGGCCATCCCCACCGGGCACCAAAGGTCTTTGCAGATTCTCGATGGGGACCACAGACGAGAACGGTCTCGGCAGCCACCGCCGCGGGGAACAACCGTCCCATCACTCCCAAGGCATGGGAATGAGCACGCCCCATGAAGCCGTATCCTATCAAGGCAATACGTACCGCAGACTTCCTCATCCTGGAGCCTCCTTAATTCATGCCGGGGCGAGTTGGGGCCAACAACCGGTTGAGGTTTGTCCAACTGGTTTGAATGTCTTGAAACACGTCATCGCCCCACACGTGATCTTGTTCGACGATGAAACACCGCAGAGATCCGCCCGATAGCACTTCCGGCCAGGGCATCAACCCATCCCCCACCGGCAAGTCCTTTTCCTCCGGTGGAGGCCCAATGTCTTTGACGTGCATCAACGACACCCTATCCCCCAGTTCCTTCAGCAACTGAAGGGCATTCCGGTGCGCTTTCACCACCCAATAAATATCCACCTCAAACCCGACCACCTCGCTGTCTGTTTGCTCACGGAGCACGTCAAACCCGGACCGTTGGGACGGCAACTCCTCGAACTCAAAGGCGTGATTATGGTACAAAAACTCATGCCCGGCCCGGCGAAGGGCAGAGCCCCACTGATTCATGGTCGCGGCTGCCCCAGCGTACCGCTCCTCGCTCGCCCGATATTGCGGCGGGAGTGACGGAAGAACAATAGTCGGCACGTCGGACGCCTGGGCCTCCCTGATTACGCTAGCCAGGTCCTGCTCCAATCGCTGCCAGCCCACGTGACTACTAACCGCACGCAGCCCTTCGTCACGCACAATCTGGTAGAATTCTTCCGGGTTCAGGCCAGCGTACCCTGCCGTCTCCACCGATCGATATCCCGAATTCGCGATTTTTCGCAGCGTACCCCGGACATCCTCTGATAACTGGTTCCGCACGGTGTACAGTTGTAGCGCAATGTCGTTCATGGGCGTCAGTCTCCCTTTTTCGCATTTTTTGCCGGAATCAGATCCACCACGCGGCTTCCGGTGGTTCTGTCCACACCAGTTCTTTCAGTAAATCGACCGCGTGTTTCAACCCCTCCTCGCGGGAGGCCAGAGCGTCTTCGTGTTCAATGCTCAAGACCCCTTCGTATCCTCCTCGCCGCAATTCGTAAATCATTTGCGCCCAAGCATGCGCGCCGTGCCCCGACCCCACCGTACAAAAAGACCAGGCCCTATCCTTGATGTCGCGATAAGACCGGGAGTCCAGCACCCCGTTGACCGCCGTGTTGTATGGGTCAATAAGCACGTCTTTGGCGTGAAAATGAAAGAGGGCGTTCTCCTGGCAAAGTACGCGAATGGCCATAACGGGATCGATGCCTTGCCAGTACAAATGACTGGGATCCACGTTGGCACCGAGGCTGGGTCCCACCGCCTGCCGCAGCTTCAAGAGGGTGTACGGATTGTAGACGACGAACCCGGGATGCATCTCAAACGCGATATGGTCCACTCCATGATGGTTGGCAAACGTTGTGGCCCCCTGCCAGTAGGGAATGACTTTTTCGTTCCACTGCCAGGCCAACAAATCCCGATATTCCTCAGGCCATGCGCACGTCACCCAATTGGGATGCGTCCCTCCCGTCTGATCGCCCGGACACCCGGAAAAAACATTTACACAGTTCACACCGAGCCGCTCTGCCCAACGTACCGTCTCTTCCCACCCTTGGTGGTGACGTTGGGCGACGGCCGGATCGGGATGCAGGGGATTGCCTTGGCAACTCAGCGCACTGATTTCGATATGATGTTGCGTCAAAGTCTCCACAAACTTCTCCACCTGCCGATCCGTGGTCAATCCCTCCAAATGGGACGTGGCGGGATAGTTGGCCACACCCAGTTCGATGGCCTGAATTCCCATGGCCACGGCCTTCTCCACCACTTCCGCAATGCCGCGATCCGCGTATAAGACAGTGAATAACCCGAGCTTCATCGGCAACCTCCTTTGACTTCTCTACGCCCTGTCCACTTAACCTGGAAAGATCCGAAGGTCGAGCCGTTACACGCGGGAGTGTGGGTGGTTTCGCGCCCTTCGGGCAAGATCCCATCCCAGCTTGATCACCGGCGCGCCCGGGCTCGCACTGCCCCACTTCACGGTCACCTCGTTGCCCTCCAGCGAGATCGCCGCTTGGCCTGATTTCACATGCATCGTGGGATATGGCGAGGTCCCGGCCATCCACTTTAGACGCGCCATGCCCAACCCCCGACCACGATGGATGGTCAGGGTATCCAGAGCGTTCAGCGTGATTTCGGCCGTGGTGGACACCACGGCCAAGACATCGGGAATCAGGGGGACGCCGCCATACGGCAACATCAGACCGTGGCGTGCCGCAACATCAATCTCCCACGACCGAGCAACGCCGTCTTCAACGATCGACACCGTGGCAGTCTGGTCGCTATCTCGAAAGTTTTCGACAAACAAGAAATGGCCAGCGGGCCCTTCACGCCTGGAGGCATGGATCTTAGAATTGCTGGAATGAAGGCTGGGTCCCAGCCCCAGCCTCGCCACGAGTGTTTGGAGAACCGCACCGTAGTAGTCATAGTCGCCGGACAACCCTGCGCCCATGAGCACGACCTGTCCACGCTGTACGGATTCGTGCACGATTACAGGGTCCGTACGGCCCTGGCTGGTCAGTATACCTAAGACTTCGGCACCCGGTTTTTTCGCAAACGTTGTATAAATCGGGCAAAACACTGACTCCCAGGAGACAATCGTCGCCAACCCCCGCGTCCCCTCTCGGGTTGGCCGGCTAAGATCCAGTTGTTCCGATAAAACGCGGCACGGACGTCCCGCCCAGTCCATTTCGGGAATGCGCGGCCCCAGAATTAACATGCCGCCAGACGTCACATACTCTGCCAGTCGTGACTGCGTGAGCTTGTCCATATAACGAGTCGTCGCGATCCACAAGGCCGGATATTGCGCGGGATCCAAGGGATCACCTGAGGCATCCACAACTACCATGGAAACCCCGATATTAGCCGCCAAAAGGTTACGGTAAATGCCATCGAAATGGAATCGCTCGCGCTCAAGTGAGACTTCTTGTATCATCGCCCGTTCCAACTCCGTGGCAGAATAGGCCGCCGTTTCCGTCATATAGTAGGGAGAGTAGAATCCGACATGAATATCGGCTACCGGCTCTGACTGCACCAAGGAAGATCCGAAATTTGTTAACAAGGCTCCTAAGTGCCGTACCGCGGACGCCGAATCGTCAAGGCTTCCGTCAACCCGAATTGGCGCCTGCCAGTCATGGCGACGCCCAAAAATTCCAATATCCTCGGGGTTTTCTCCGGCCGACAACATATACCAATTCAACCCGTTTAATCCACCGGCAATACTGACCCGCGCGGCCAACTCAAAATCCGAGGGCCCGACATGGGGCCGGTCTTTGGCACGGCCCGACTGAAATTCCGGAGAAAACGATGCCGAGTGCGGGGAATTCACAGCGCGCGTATACGATACGGCTAGCAGCAAATCGTGAAAATTGTCGATCGTGACATGCCCCGGATAAAAATCCCCGCCAAGAAACGTCCCGGGAATCGACGGGGTGTCCATCAGCTGGGACAATCCGACCGGATAATCGACACCACGACTATTCGCGGAAAAATCTCGGAATCCATGGACGTTGATCACAAACGGCCCAGGAAAGTTCAGTTTCCTAGCTTCTTCCGCGAGACCTCGAAGGTATTGGGCCCTATAATGGCGCCAAAACATGGAGGCCCGCCAGTACCCGTCGTCCGCTACCGCCAGCGATTGCTGTGGGGAAATGTCATACGTCTCCCGGATGGATGGGTGATGATCCGAAATTCCGGTAACCCAGTGCAACATGCCGACTTCGTTATCCAGCTGGCTCATAATGATGGGGCCGCCATTTTGATGGAAATACGGTGCCAGTGCATGCCCCACCGCGCGATACCATCGGTGAGCCAACGCCAAAAAGGTCGGGTGAAGATAATTTACCATCCGGGCTGGATGCACATGGCCATCAACATTTTGAGCGAGCACATCAGGATTTTCGTCAATCAGCCAGCCGGGAATGCCCTCTTGCCGTAGTTCTGCCATCACATAGGGCCCGGGACGAATGAACACGGTGAGACCCACTGCCTGACACAACTCGACAAATCGCGTGACATTACGTTGTGGGTGAGTTTTGCCCGTGAAATCGAAACGTTTCGGTAAAAACTCATGCCAAATCCAAGGGACGTAAGTACTCACCGTTGTTATTCCCAACTCACGAACTTGCTCAAGGCGACTTTCCCATTGTCCGGGATCTATGCGAAAATAATGCACTTCGCCCCCGTAGAAAAAAAACGGAACCTCATCGAGCCAAAACGCATGGTTATTCATTTCAAGAGGCACCTGACGGATCACCTACTTTCTTCCCACGATGTCGATCCGCGACGGAAAATCCTAAGTTTCGGAGAAGAATCCCCCCACGCTGCAACACGCACCACGTGGCCCTCCATCCGGGAGCATAGCCGTTCCGCGGCTCCGCTATCCGACAGCCAAACGTCTATTACCTGTCGTATTTTGATTTTAAATACTTGCCAGCTCTTCACCAATCCTCCGCTCATTCCTTGAAAAACTTATGACCATAGCTTTTCTCAGACTTCCTCTTAGGTTCACTATTTTTTATACAATTCACCTTTTTATTGATTCTCTCGTCCTCTAAGCACAACCGAGGGCATGCTAAAAGCGTAACGCCTCCGGATTACCTGGATAAGGCTGCAGAGCTTTCACCCTACCCCAGCCTCAAGGAGCGCCTGTGGAAATTGGTCAAAACCATGTGTCTGCACAGTCGGCATTATCCAACATTTACCCCGTTCAAGCAGACCATCATCGAGCGTCAGAACGACACCAACGGCTGAATGTCAAGCGAATCTCAACACCCTATGGATCCTCAACCTCCACGTCTTCCAATCGGTCGCCTCAACCATCAATCAATGATAAGGCTGGAGGAGTATAATGCGGGTATACACTCGGTAAAGTCGCGGTCTTTTGCGGGGAACGATAAACGCATGTGGCAAAAACCAGACAGCCCCCACCCCGGTCGGATTGTTTGGAACCCACGGTTCCGGCTGGAACGCCTAACCGGGGTGGTCGTGGGATTTTATGGGCTAATGTCTCTTATCCTTACACGCGGGTGGTTTAGAATGGGTCATGCCGTCCTGCGCGGGGGGATCCTCGTGGTGGGAGGCGGAGGCCCGATGACGGCGGTACTGCCCGTGACGCTGCACCAGACCACGACGACTTGACGCATTTGTACCCGCCCGCCATCTTCTGGGGACAGTTCGCCCAGCAAGTGGCGATGGCCTATCGCAAGCAGCGGCCGCTCGCGTTTGCCCTTCTCGACCTCAATGATTTCAGGAAAATCAATGACCGATATGGCCATGCCGCAGGCGATGCGGTCCTGCGGGTCTTTTGGCAGTCTGCACACCCAAATCTGCGCCGGAGATATCGTGGGGTGGTTGGGCGGTGAAGAATTCGGGTGGTTGCTCCCGGGTGCCACCGTTGCGGAAGCGCGGGCGGCCGTGGAACGATTTTTATGGCAAGTCCGCACGACGACACCCATCCAAGAGGAAATTCCCCCCATGTATAGCGCTTCTTTTCCAGCGGGGTTGACAGGCCGAAAACCCATCCCCTGACCGTCTGGGATCTCATCGGAGCGGCGGGTCACGGCCTGTACTAGGTCATTGGCAAGCTACAAGGCACAGATTACTCGCCGCCCAGTCTGGTTAGACACGGCAGAGGGTTCCATGCCCTCAATTTGAGACCTTGACTAGCACTGTCGACCAGTCCCACGATCGCTGGAATGATAGGCGCCTGGGGTGGCCCTTACAACTGACGGGGACAGCCCCATGCTCCAGGAAACAGTACCCGCAGCAGTAATGATCATGAACCGACTTATGGGCTATCGAGCGCTGAGCGTGGTGGCCGGGATTGGCTTATTGGGCAGTTGAAGCCCCCAACAATCATCAGTGGAAACCACTACGGTTGGGTAGCGATTTGGAACGCCACCATGCCAGCTGGCCCGTATGTTGATTTATTCGGGTGGTCCGCTGCCAGCCTGAAACCGACTCTGTCCAATTACAATTTCTATCAACCATTCACTACTCCGCCAAATGTTCAGTCAGAGCCTACAACGTATACGGCGTATTTGAATATGCCCAAATCGCATCCAAAAACCGGTGAAAAGCGGCTCTTTCTCAAAGCGTCGGATCGAGGATGAACATTAGAAGATGTTTCCATTATGCGGCTATTCCTCGAGGTCCTCTATGGTAAGCACATTGTACGCACTGAACGGCTCTGGCCTTGAGTACAAATCCTCATGGCGGTGTTCCAGTTTCAAGGCACCTGCGTCGATCCCATGATTTGAGAATGAGCCTGAAAAGCTAAGATTCACGGTGCAATGGTATTCGCCGTCCGTTGAGTCCCCCATGTTTAGCACCACGAGCAGAACCTCCGTCGTCCCAACACGGAAGTCGTCCCCTGGGAGGTCAGACTGCCGTTCTTAGGTTTAGAGTCCGTCCATCCTGCTACCGCGTCTACCTGAAATCACCCCGTTATGCCCATAACGTTTTTTACCAGTTAACGACACGTCATGCGCAACCACACTGCTACGTTCAGAGACTGGTTATTCGGACAACATCCAGGAGCTTTCCCGCTGACTCTCTTAGGCCATAAAGGGTGCAAACACTATATACAGTGACCTCTGGAGAATGTCCACGCATATTCACTCTATAGCAAGACAAAATGGCTACGTAATTCGTCCTAGATCTATCCTGCTAGGCAGCCATTAACGTCAGCCATCCAGTGTTGATTGTTCGGGCGCACCGTCTCGATAGCTGGTTGGCGGTAATGCCCATTGCCACCGCATCAACTAACCCAGCTGCTACCAAAGTCGGTAGATCCGCGGCCTAGAATTAGCCTCACCGGCTAGGATTCACGTTTGGCGTACCGCAACAATCTTCGGTCTACACCAAGGGGCAAACGACCCGGATGGAAACCGAATTCTGCGATAGTCCCTTCCCGTCTGGGTGTCACGATGACGGTATCATGAATCAAACCCATGACAATAAGATTTAGTCATCCCATGGACCCACTGACATTAATGGGGCACCAACACGCGAACCGATCTCCTTCCTCAGCTTCGCACACCCTTAAGGAATCACCTTTCGGGATCATGTCTAGCTAGGTTTTTACCACTCCCACCCATTCATACGGTATGCGGTCTATACCGGCCGGAATCACTGGCATGTCCCATACCACTACCACTCAACTCGTGGCCACGGCAGGCCCGACGACTGGTGATCGACACCATCGTCAATCGCGGGCTCACGTGAAGCAAACCTGCAGAGCGATTCCCGAACTCGTCACCAGTCCCCGCTTGTCCCGCGACAGCCCCCTCGCGTAAAGCACCGACCCCTCCCCTACCGGGAGGGGAAGACTCTTCGCGGCATCAAAGAACGAGCGATGACACCTGGCCGATTGACAACCCATCGGGCTGCCTACCCATCCTACTACGCACCAATGCCCGCGACCGATTACAACGCCACAAGTTTCTTATGCTTTACGTTAATGTCTTTGGCATAATAGATCTTGAGGTTCGGGTGGTCCAAGAAGAAATGCACATCCTCCCCAACTACGTCGGCGTGAAAAACGTAGTTGAGATTGATCGGCAAATAACAGCATCCAAAGCCGCTCATCCCTATCGGTGCATACTCCGAAAGACCGGCGAGTTCCGCATCGGTGTAATGGTACGCTTCTGTTATCGACCGGTCTTTCATTGTCACATTGGTTCCATCGGCCATATGATAATTGGCTGCCCAAGCCATCTGGGTCGCTTCACTCCAATTAATGGCTTCGCCCAGTGCCCGATGGGCTCCTGGGGGCAACACAATGTCGGAATCAACCCAGAGAATCCAGGCGGTCTCCGCATTGGGCAAGTGCTTTCTGGCTTCCTCCACCACTCGGTTGCGGCTACGCGGAATGTTACCCGCTTCCCCCACTAGAAAATGAATCGTGCGCTTTAAGTATGTTCCCAGCATCCAAAGCTCTGCAAGGCTTGCAATCTGCCCTTGTCCATCCCGCGTAGGCAATCCCACATAAATCGGTTCTGCCAAACCATTCATCCCCTTTTCCCCATAAAAATTAATTACTGCACTAACTCTATCACTGGCTTTCGGTGTGGACACTATCCCCATGATGGCCGCCCTCTGGTTCAGTCAAAGGCGTCTCGTTTTGGCCGGTGTCGACTCGCGCGACAATCTTTTGGCTCTGCTCCCGCATATGGTCTAGTTGATGACGAATTCCCGCATGGTCCGGGTAGACGGCGAGGGCTTGTTCAAAAAGAGTCCATGCTTGATCCCAGCGGGTTTGAAACCGACTGACGTCGGCTAGACCTACCACCGACAAAAACCCAGGAATATCCGCGTGATATGACACCGAACCCCGGTATGTCTTATGAGTTTCCTGCGCCTTTGTAAAAGAATTGGCCGCCGCGTTTAATTGGGATTGAGCCCGCGCCAGGTGAATTTGACCCGCCAAATACCATCCACCCGGAAATTCCGGGGTGTCATGGGTGAGTCGATTAACCACCGCCTCGGCTTCATCCCATTTTTGTTGGCGCATATAAGCCTCCGTCAACACATGGCGCACTTCTGGCATTCTTCCATAGCTCGGAGTGACCAGGCCCAACTTCTCGGCTTGGATAAGCACCGCAATGGCCGCGTCTAGTTGGCCATCCACATAAAGGTCACGCCCTAAAAAGCCCATCACCCCCACGTTGCGAGGGTCTTCCTGCAGGGCCTTGCGCAACAGTGCGATATTCCGGGCCAGTTTTCCCTTTTGCTGCATGATAGACGGTTCATACCCGTCATGATTGAGCCGAACTCGCACGACCGGGCGGACAATCTTCGGGGCCACATCGGCGGCGTGCACGACTTGTTCATGAATACGTCCCCGCCATTCAAAGCCCCGATTGAGTGGATAAAAACGCGTCGTATCATAGTTGGGATCCACCCGATCACCAATGCGGTTAACTTGAACAATGCGGATCAGCGCCGGGGTTGGGCTCTCCTGATATAAACCAGCGACAGTGCGCGGGACATGCACATCTTCCGGGTCGAGGACCTCATCGGCGTCCACCCAAAGCACCCAGTCCCCATCCAAATAGGGTGCAGCAGCGTTGCGGGCCGCGGCAAAATCGTCACTCCACTCATAATGCACCACTCGTGCCCCGGCTTCCTCCGCGATCTGCGCCGTACGATCGGTACTACCGGTATCCACCACCACTACCTCATCGACAGCCTCCTGCAGGTGCGTGACGGTCTCGAGAATGGTGCGTTCCTCATCCCGGGCAATCATCGCGCCCACAATATGTACCGTAGGTACTGCCAAGAGACTCGACAGCCATTCAGGCAATTTGTCCCACTGCACACCATTCGGCTTTAATCGCGCGGTTACGACGCTGGCCCAGGTCGCCCGCGGGTCCAAGATCCAGGTCCGGTCGTAACAGGCCCACGCGGAATCGACTTCTTCCTGTCTTTCCAAACTCTCGGCCAAGAATAACCAGCCCTGGGCCCACAGTCGGTCTTGTTGCAATCGTTGGCGGGACAGTGCTTCGGCCACACCCCACTCTTGACTGCGCAATGCCTCGACAATGTTGTCCTGTAAGTCATCTGCCATGTAGTCATCCTCCTCCGACATACTCGCAACAAAAGCGAGGGAGAGGCCCGAAGACCCCTCCCTCTCTCGGTACTGTCGATTATAACCTAAGGCCCTCGCTAATTATAGACCGGTCAGATCGGTAGTTACCGGGTTGGTAGCAGAATCTGTCAACCCCGTCGTGGATGTGACCGAGACGGTCGTGCTGCTCAGGGAACTCACACTCGCCGATACCGTCAACGTTACGGTATCCGTGCTGCTGTTCAATATGGGACTAGTCACCGTCATGGTCGTCGACCCGTCTTTGACCGTGAAGTCGGAAGCCGTCACGCTGCTGCTGAGAGCGTTGTTGTACGTCACGGTGATGGTGCCTGTCGTCGGACCGCCCGAAGCTGTCGTCGTGGTCCAACTGGTCACGGCGCCCGTTGTAGCCTTGGCTCCGTACATAGCACCACTGACCGTTGACGCACTGGTCGGAATACTATTGTAGCCGAGCGCCTCAACCTCATAGTAGTACTTCGTTCCGGGACTCGACAGACTCGTGTTGGTATACGACGTAGCTGTCGCCGACGCCGTGGAGACAATGCTAAATCCAGTCGACGAAGACGTGCTGCGCAGAACATCATATCCCTTTGCACCTGAGACTGCATTCCATGCAGTCTTTATACCACCGCTGACTTCACTGGCGCTCACACCCGTGGGTACGCTCACGCCGGGCTGCAAGGTCGCCGTGAGTTCGCTGGTTGAGGAAATGGTCTCACTGGTGGCACTCTCAAACCAGACGTTCACCGTGCTTTGCCCTTCAACGATAGTGGTGCTGGTAATCGGGCCTCCCCCTGCTTGCCCTTCAAAGGCACCGGTCACGCCACTCACCGCAGCAAGACTCACACTCGCACCAGTTGTCCCGGTAATCGGCAACGGATCGCCGTTCTTGTCGCCATTGACCACTTGGAGCTCTACCGGAGTGTTGGCGGCTATCGACAGCGGGTTGGTGCTGCTGATGGGCGCACCCTTGTACTCCAAGGTGGTGCCGAATTCAGCGCCGGGCGTCACCGTCACGGTAAAGCTCTGGGTTGGGGCTGCCTGGTCAGACACATCTTTGACGGTAATAACCGCACTACCCGCCATGCCCACCGATAGATCATTGGACAACAGGTAGCTACTGGCCGTGCTCGTTGACACCGTGCCGGTGGTCACCGCAACCACGTTGGGGTTCGATGAGGTAATATCGTAGCTCTGCGACCCCGTGATCGAACTCCCCACCGCATTTTTGGCCGCCACGTTGAGGCTGGTTGTGAACGCCGAGCCACTCGCGGTTTGAGCGAGGGTTGACACCTCCGTCGTGGTTGACCCGCTGGTAATCAACAGCTGCGTTGGGTAGTTGGTGGTGTTGGCGGCCGACTCGAAGTTCAGGTCGGTCGTTCCGGTTTGCGTCAGCGACGTTGTGGTGTCTGTGACCGTGACGGACACACCTGTCGCACCGGCTTCGGACGACCCGGCTGTTAGCGTCGCGCTCGCCAAACCGCTGGAGTTCGTGGTGGCCGTATAGGTCGAGCTGCTGCCATTGGGGAATGTGACGCCCGCTGGCAACGTCGCGCTAAAGGTAATCGACTGGCCCGCCTCTGACACGGGATTGCCGTTAATGTCCGTGATCTGCGCATCCACCGCGACCGATTGCCCGGCTTTCACGTAGTACGCACCCGTAGGACTGACCGCCACATAATGCGGCGATTCGGCCGTGTAGCTGTAGGTGGTGTCCACCGTCGGCACGGCGGTGTGGGTGGAGTCACTGATAGCGATGGTCGCCGCCCCACTACCCACAGTCTTGGTCTCCACGTTGAAGGAGAAGACCCCGTTGCTCGCCGGAGCGCTGACGGTCGACGTGGTGCTAAAGCTGGAACTGGTGGTGCTCATTTCTACAACTCCGCTATTGGCATTGCTGATGGCGGCCGTAAGCGTGTCGGTGTTCCCAGGGATGGCATGGCCGTTCGCGTCCAAGACGTCCACGGTGTAATGCATGTAGGTGTTTCCGGTCGAGGACGAGGTTTGCACCGTCGAACTGACCGACAGCCGCGCGGGCGAGCCGATAATGTACGACGGCACGTTGACCGTGGCCGTCGTGAGCCCCGACGACATGGCCGTCACGGTTACGGTCCCGGTCTCCGCAAGAACACCATAAATGTTCACGGTCGATGTCGGGGTGTCGACAAACAGCGTCTCAGCCGTGACCGGGGTCGCCCCGCCGGTGGTGGGATCAAAGCTGCCCGGACCGGTTAAGTGCAACGTCACATATTCGCCCGACGTCACCGGATTGCCTTGGGCATCCAATGTCGACAGCGTCAATGAGGTGCCGTTCGCCGCCGACGTGCTCGAATTGGCCGACAGGTCCGGCGGTGACCCGGTGGACACGTTCAACCCGAGGGCCGTCACCGTGGGACTTACCACGTCGACCGTGGTCGTCCCGGTCGTCAACGTGCTGTTCGACGCCGTGATTGTCGCGGTTTCCTGCGCACTCGTCGGGCCGAGCACGAAGGTCGCCGTGCCGTTGGTGAACGTGAGAGTGTGGCCGCTGGACACATCGCTGGCCTGCAGGCCACTGTTGGTGGCATCCGTAATAAGGCCGTTTCCTGAAATGGTCGCAGTGCCATTGTAGTTGCCGACGACATTGCCGTTGCTATCGACAACCGTCGCGGTCACGACATCCGTCGCGGCATCATCCGCCGCCAACGAGGAGCTCTTGGGCGTCAGTTTAATGGCCGATGCCGTCCCGTACACCGCCACGGTTGCGGTCGCCGTTTGGCCGTCCAAAGTGGCCGTCACGGTGTAATTGCCAGCCGTCGAGGCATCAAAGACGACGCCGCCATCCGTTAAGTTCTGCAACGTAGCGCCGGAAGTCGGGCTTACGCTCCATGTCGGAGTGCCCGGGTTGGATACCACGTTCCCGGCCGAGTTCTTCGCCACCACGGACAGTGTTTCCGCCGTATTCGGGGCCACGCTGCCGCTGGGTGCTCCGGAAATGCTGATTGAGGAGACCTGGCTGTCCGTCACGGTCGTGCCCGCCACGGCGGCCTTCCACTGGTGGGTCGCCACTTGGTACTGGGTTAAGGCGAACGCCTGAACGTGATAGGTGCCGCTCTTCGGTGGAGTCCACGTAAAGGTCGGGCTGGCCTCAAACCGGCGCAGAATCCAGGTGTGCCCCTGCGGGGTCGTCGCCCGGAACTGATACCAGACTTTTAGGTGGGCCGGCGTCGTGGTCGACGTCGCGGACACCGAGGTGCCGTTGGCGGACGCCTTCACGTTGGTAATATAATGATTCGTGGCCGCAAAGGCCGCAGCCGCTGGGAGCATACTGAGGACCATCATGGATGATCCCATCGCCAACGGAATAGACTTCTTTAACTTGTCTTTCGTGTGCTTTTGCATCGACTTGCAAAAACCTCCTCATGATACCGAGTGCGCGCTGCATCTCGTTCTCACTGGTCCCCAGATCGGGGTTATTGCTTCCCATCCTCTCCCTTAGAGGCGGACGGGTCAGAATTCTCGGGCGCGACATTCGCGAAGTAGTTTTCTAGCGCCTCATTGACGATTGCGACTTGACTCTGGCCGGTCTCATAAGACCGTTTCATCAATTTGTCCTTCAACTCCGGCGTTAAACGGACTTGGAATGCTACGTACGCGCGAGATCTTCCGTAGTAATTCGCCACGACGTACCACCTCTCACCTCCTGCACCCCTTCCGCACAGGAGGGTGCTGCGGATTTAGACGCGAGGCCGTCCACAGAGTGTTTGGAACTAGTGATTGTTGGTATCGCTCGTGCTCCATTGCAAGATGTATGGGTTGATACCAACTTTCAACTAACCATTTCTATACTACACCGTTAATTCCTGCTAAGGGAAGAAGCAAATGACAATTATTTTTCCTATCGTTAACATCCCTTCATCCCATATGTATCAACGTGTTTGGGGTTTGTCAGGTAACATCTTTTTAAAAGTTTTATGATTGCACGGCAAATATTTTTCCGAAAAATGATAAGAACCGCCGAATATCGGCGGTTCCGTACACAATATATCCCTATCCCCTCACCTGTATCGTCAAGGGTTGGGAAGTTTTCCACTGCCCGTCCGCATCCGCCACCGTAACCAGATACGTCCCCGGAGCCGCATTGGTCACCGTCAGCGCGACGGGTTGGCTCACGGCATAAAAGAAGTTCGGCCCGGTAGCAACCGCAATAGTGGTCGGTGCGGTGTACGAAGAGCCATTCAAGGCAAATCCTGACGCCTCGCTGCCATTAGGGTTGGTTATCGACACCACATACCCGCTATTGTCCAAACTGGCCGGATCGGACACCCCGCCGGTCTTAGTGAGTTGGGTGAGCGTTAAGGTGGTGCTTTGGCCGTCTTTCAGTGTGGTTTGGGGTGCAGATACCCCCATCTGGTAGGGTTGGCCGCCCAGAATCGCGTTGAGAGTGAGACTGGCCTTTGAAAGTCCTGGATACTGGACGTTTAACGTCAGCGGTCCCAACGATCCGGCCATCGAATACACGGTCACGGGAGCGGCACCTTGTCCTCCCGTGTAGGTGATGGGGTATGGGCCCGCGCTGAGGTTATGAAACTGGCCGGGACCGATCAGTGTCGCGGTGAGGTGATAGGTGCCGGTCAACATGGGTTCCGAGGCTTGATCGGTCAGAGCTACCGTGTAGTTGGCAGGATTGCCGCTCTCATTAGCGATCAGATAGGGGCTCGAGGTGTTCAGTGCAATGTGGCTAGGCTTTTGGGCTACCGCGGCAATCGTGGTCGTGCCCGTTAGGGTCTGACTTGAGTTGAGCGAGCTCGTCGCGACTAGGGCGTCTTGGGCAACGCGACGACCGGATTGGAGCACCACCGTGGCCTTGCCATTGACAAAGTTCAGCACGAGATCGGCCTTGGCGCTGGCCTGCGACGTTAACGCGCTAGCCGTCTCGCCCCATTTGGCAATGGCCCCCGCTGGGCTATTGTCAACCAGACTCCCGGTGCCGTTGAAATTGCTCACGAGATCGCCTTGGGCATCGACGATAGATGCCGTCAACGTCTCCATCTCTTTTCCGTCGGCCACCCACACCTTTTGACTGGGCGTCAGGATAATCCGGGCGGCAGGGCCATAGACCGACAACGATGCGGGTGAGCTTTCAAGCACAGGCCCTCCCCGGGCTTTGGCTTGAACAGCTAATTGATAGGGTCCCGGCTGTTCAGCCGGGGTGTTTAAGACCCGACGCGGGGAAAATGCTGTGAGGGGTTTCCAAGGCGCTGTGCCCTGGCGCATCACGAAACGATAGAGGGGACCCGCAATTCCTTTTGCCTGGGCGGTCATGCTGACAGCATGACCCACTCCCACGCTTGAAGCGTTCAACGATACTGAGACCTTAGCGCCGACATAGATAACCTCGGGCGCCGAGACGATCACCTGAGTTCGCACCCCATGGGGTTGGCGGCAGTGCGATTGGACCACGGCATCAATCGAGTAGGTCCCCACCCTATCCAGGGAAATCCCCGCCACCAGAGTGGGATTTAAGCGCCGTACCGTCCGCCAGCCGCCTGTAGCCCCTTTGACCCGAAACGCATACCGCTTAGACCCTAAAAGCCCAATGGTTCGAGCCCGCACTATCACGCGGCCTGGATGGGTTAGCTGATGCGCCGAAAGATGCAACGCGACCTCTGGGCGCGAATGGGCGCTGGTCCCGCCACCCCAGGCCGCCAGTGTCAGCACACTCGCTGCAAGCGCCACGATGTTCCGTCTTTTATACAATGTCAAAGTCCTCCCAATTTTAGGACCCGTCATCATACACGTTGTGTATTCAATGGAGTAATTAGACGACATGGGAGAGCCACGGTTCGACATGACTCTCTATTTTTGGCGGTTCGGCATGACTTACCCAACTCCTTCTTTATGATGCAAGAAAGTTGTATGCGGAAAGTTTCATCGCGGGATCTGGCAGTCTGTTAGAGGCGGCGGGTGGACTGAAGGACCTTGAGATAGACGGAATGAGCCACTTGGGCGGTTTCTTTCCAGGAAGGAGGGGCGGGTCGGGCTTGGCCTTCTTGCCCCGTGGAGGCGGATGTTAAGGCTTGTATCGTCTGATGGGCGTGCTCAGGATCGTGACTGGATAGCCAAAAGGCAGCGTCCTCGGGGAGTAAACGTTGAAGCCTGGGGGCATCAAGTGCAAGAACCGGCGTGTGGGCGCTTAGGCCATTCAAGGCCGATGTGAAAGCAGCATCGCCGTCACCCACCACCAAGATGGCCCGAGCCTCGCGATAGAGCGCCTCCCACAGTTCGGGTGTAGCAGGACGCACCGGCTCCAACCGCTCATCAAGCGCGAAATGATGAGCCAAACGGCGCACCCAGGTGTCGCCTCGAACATTTCTCACGATGACCTTTATCCGGCCAGAAGATTGCCGGAGCCACGCACTGAAGGCGTTCACCCCGATTTTTAACGTCCTCTCATCCGGCTCCCAGAGGAAGAACTCTTGGCGGGTTGGGGGCGACCCGGACAATTTGATGGTGCTATGAGGGTCGGCCACGACTGCCGTCGTGGTTCGGTATTTGTCGGACAGTTGCTCCTTCACATCGCGAGTCAAGGTCATGACCGCCGACGCTCGGCGTGTTGCCCAGGGGAGCAGGCGCACACTCAAATCCTCCTGAAAAACCGTCATCACCTGGGGCATCCTGGTCATAATTGGCACCCAGGGGTCAAAAAAGTGCAGCAGGTCCGCCCCATGGGAGGCCTGAGGGAACGCCATCTGAGCCCACAAAAAGTCATTGGGGGTAATTAACAGATCGACCGGATGCAAAAGCCGCATCTTCTTTAAAAGCGCTGAATCGGCCAACACATCCCCAAACACTTTAATGTCATAAGGGCGGGACATGAACCCCAGCTCCGCCAGGAGATGATAGGCGTAGGCACCACGAAAGTCTTGAGGCCACCGGAGTGCGCGGCGTCCGTCGATGGCGATAAAGGGCTTGGACGTATTACTCATCACCGTACCTCCTCCCCAGGTTTAGTCCGCTTCTATTTTACCGACTCCGCACACAATATACATCACCAAAGATCACGCCCCTTTAAAGGCAAGGGTTAGCGACATACCCGCAATCCCTTGATTCTGTTTGTCATGGCTGGCCCGCCGCACTTTTTCAATGGGGATACCCTCTGATGAACTTTGAGGAGGGGGCGCGAACTCATACGATACGATGTTCTGAGATAGCGCTGGCCTGGGGCACACCAAACTCCACGGATTGCCTGGTCGTCACCGGGAGTGCCGGCGACGCGAAAGGTGGCGGCCCAGTAAGTAGGGCAACAGATAGCTGACCGCCGCCCCCGGGATGTGGCGCCGAAGAGAGGATTGCCAGGCCCGGCTCCACGCGTGACGGGCCTGTTTCGGATCCGATTGGCGCAAAAATGCCAGGCAAAAGCGCAAATGGTGCCACGTTTCCAACCGCGCATACCGCGATGGTGAGAGGCCGTGGTCCCCCCCTAGCTTCTGCCACATCGCTTGAAGCGCCTGGTAGGAGCGGGCCAAATCCTTGCTATAGCCATGACTCACATCCCGATACTGCACCAAAGGCCAATCAACCTTGAGAATCGGGGACATTCGGGCGGCCCTCAGCCAATAGTCCCAGTCCTCGGCCCCATTGATGGCCGAGTCGAAGCCATCGAGCCGAAGTGCCAAAGAGCGTGCTATGAGCACTGTTGATGTTTGGAATTGGTTCATCGTGAAGAAGTCGAGATAGGTAATCGGGGTGACGCGGGGGCACCGTGCCAGGGGTAAAAACTCCCCGGACCGCGTCCAATCGGCAGCAATCAACTGCACCTCAGAATTGCCCGCCGCCACGGCTAATTGCACCTTCAGCTTATCCCTATGCCATCGATCGTCAGCGTCAAGAAAGGCAAACCAATCTCCTCTGGATCGCTTCATCCCCGCGTTGCGCGCCAGCGCCGGACCTTGGTTGACGGTATGCACCACCCTTATAGAGGTTCCGTAGCGGGCGGCCACAATTCCGGTGTCATCAGTGGATCCGTCATCCACTACGACCACTTCATCCACCGGGTAGGATTGGTCCAGCACCGATTCAATGGCGGCACCGATGGTTTCGGCCGCGTTGAATGCCGGAATAATTGCGCTTACAGTTGGCACGCATTCGCATCCTTTGGCAAGGCGATTGCAAACATCTTGTTTTTCGGCCCCAAAGGGCAACCTGACGATGTGCAGTTTATAGCACCGGAGCCAAGGGATTGTCAACCGCCGTCCCTTTCGTGGCCATCCTCACACCCGTATGCCTCCCTATGGGCTTGACGTAATGTGTCCGCTTCAGGTATGACAACCACAGGTAGAATGCCGAGGAGGGGTCCCCCTGAATGTGTTGATTGTCGAAGATGAGGCGTCTTTAGCCCGTCTTATGGCGCTGGAGCTGGAACACGCGGGATTCACTACGGCCACTGTCGCTACAGGACAGCAAGCGCTGGCAGAAGCTCAAGCAGGGCATTTCGACTGTTTGATCTTGGACGTGATGTTGCCGGACCTGAGTGGCTTTGAAATCTGCCGCCGGGTGCGAGAAACGGCTGATACCCCCATCATCATAGTTACCGCACGGGGGCAAATTCCTGATAAAGTAGCCGGGCTGGAACTGGGTGCCGACGATTACGTGGTCAAACCTGTGAATACCGAGGAGCTCGCGGCCCGGATCCGGGCCGTCGTGCGGCGTCGTCCCGGGGGATCAGCCCATAGTACGGCCGTCTACACGATAGGCAATCTCTCCCTATGGTCCGATCAACATCAGGTCAGGGTGAACGGTCAAAACGTAGCCCTGACATTGTTGGAATTTCGCATGCTGGAGCATTTTTTATCGCATCCAAACCGGGTGCAATCCCGGGAAGCGCTACTGGACGCGGTGTGGGGGGTGGATTTCGTGGGAGACACCAACCTAGTGGATGTCACCGTGGGGCGCCTGAGACGACGGCTTCGTTCCGTTCAAGCGGATACGACGATTGAAACCGTGCGGGGCGTCGGCTATGTGCTCCGCCGGGACCAGCAATGATGGGACTGGCCGGCCGTCTTACGATCACCCTCGTGACCAGTCTCGCGATAGCTCTATCGGTCCTGGGCGGAAGCCTGCTGCTTAACCTGGGGCACCATTTGGTGGTGCGTTCCACCCAGGAGGCTTATGTTGTGGCACACCAGACGGCGCGGCTCGCCTCTGCGGGAACCAATGGCCAGGTACTCTCCTTGAACGATCCCGGAATGCTCGGTGCTGCCGTCGGCCGCTCTCACCTCTATCTGCAAGTCTCTAGTGGCAATCAAATCATCCAAAAAAGCAACGACCTCGGGCCGAGCATTCTGCCCATCCGTCCGCCTCAGCGGCACCCGTTGGCTTGGGGGCGCCTGCCTCTGTGGGGGACCGCGAGCTCCCTCGTGTACATTGGGCCTAAGAAAGTCCCCGCCGTCTATGCGCGTGCAGCCGTCCTCCGCCGCGGCCAAGTTATTGGATATGTGCAGGCCGCGGTCTCTTTGCAGTCCACCCTGCAATCCATCCAGACGGTCGCTACCGGGCTTATTCGCGTCGGTGTGGCGGTCATGGTCATTGCATCGCTCCTGAGCGCCCTCTTCGTTTATCGCGCCTTTGGCCGGATTCGGCATCTCAGCCGTACGGCGCAACAAGTGGAGTCTCTCCAGGATTTGGGCCGTCGCATCCCCATTAGCGGCCCCCAGGATGAAGTCTGGGAACTGGCCCGATCCTTCAACCACATGATGGATCAGCTTGAACACGGCTTCCAAGGGCAACGGCTCATTACCGCACAGGCCTCGCATCAGTTGCGAACACCGTTGGCCGCAGCCGTGGGTTATGCCGCGATGTTGAAAAAGTGGGGGAAAAGCGACGCAGCTTTGGTATCGGAAGGGCTCGACGTCATCCACGAGCAACTACAACGGCTGGAGCGCATCATCGCGGTGGTTTTGCGGCTAGCCGAACTCGAATCGACCGGGACAGAGCATTTGGTACATGTGGACTTGGCCCAGTTTCTCCGCAAGTGGCAAACGGATGTCGACACTCCAGTGCACCTCGTCCCCGGTCCCCCGGTTGAATTAGACCTGGACGAAGACATAATGGCGGAAGCCCTCAACATTTTAGTGGACAATGCCCGCCGCCATGCCGGACCCGATGCCACCATTCTTGTCGGCTGGCGCGCCGTTAAGGGAGCGGTCGAGGTGCGAGTCGAAGATGACGGTCCCGGATTCTCACCGGATATGCTCCCTCATGCATTTCAACCCTTCGCGAAGGATCCTGCGAGTCCCGGCAGCGGTCTTGGTCTTGTGTTGGCGGATGCCCTGGTGCATCAGCAGGGCGGGCGAATTACCGCAGAAAATGTTGTGCCGCATGGTGCGCGCGTTCTGATCACATTACCCGGCGCTCAATAAAATAAAATCCCCGCGCGAAATTTGTCATGTTTGTGTCATCAGCCCGTTCAGCGGGTGTCATCTTGGCTGGCTATCCTGTCCCTATAGGCCTGCAACGACGGGCCTACCAGGAGAGGAGGTTCATCCATGAAGACACTGCTTTTCAAACCCCTGGTTGGGGTCCTCGCGGCCATCGGCGTGTTTGGCGGTGCGGCCACGATTGCTAGTGCACACTCCTTGCCCACCAGCAAACCGGCTGCAGTCCAAAACGAGCGGGTTAGCGCCGGGCAAAAGGACGTTGGTCCAAACATTCAGACGGGAGGCAACTTCCAATCGGGCCCGAACGTGCAGAGCGGTGCACAAACCACTGCTGGCGGAATCGATGGTGGCGGTCAATAGCCACATAGACGCGTGACCGACGCGAGGGCCGCCCTTCATGGTCCTCGCGTCACTTATGGATGAAATGAATGGGGGTTCGACATGTCAAGACCGCACCTTATCCGCCCTACGCGCGAGTGGATTGCCGGCCCTGACGTTCGCGGCGTGACCTTGGATAGTCGGCTAGCAAAACCCGAACATGTTTTTCGTGCCAGTGCGGGACGTGTCCATTACGGACGCCGGCCCATTCTGGAGGCCACTTGTGCAAGGGCGGCCGCGGTCATCAGGGAATGCCGTCCAACCGCCGTCTCTGGACTCGGTGACATTTCGTATGTCGACGTCGC
>JAJZXX010000254.1 GCA_021806205.1 Bacillota bacterium
GAGTTGTATTGCGCAAGTTCCCTCACCAATGTGGACGACCCATCTGTTGAGCCGTCATCAACCAGGATCAGTTCGTACTTATGCGGTGCGAGTACTGAGGTGATTCTTCCCACGGTTTGCATGATGGTGGCTTCCTCGTTATAAACAGGAACCACCACACTGATTAGATAAGAGTCCTTCAATGCATCATCACATCCTTAGTACGAAATCATGAGTGATAGAAATTACAACGAATGTCAGGTAGTACCACGCTTATCGGGCGGGACGTTAGCCCCGGTTATCCCTACGGCATAGACAGAAACCACGGTGCTGGCTGCCGCCCAAATCCTTATCTCTATTTGATCGTTAGCCGGTCCTGGCACGGGCGTTAACGTAAACGGACCCCAGCCTGTCATTAAGTGGTGCGGATAGAATTTACTGTTATCGAACACAATTGACTGGGTTCGGATTCCCGTCGTGGCAGGCATGGTACGTTGCAACAACAGTTTGTTCCCGGTGGCGTTCCAGATCTCGACATCTACCGGTCCGTCATCCGCCAGTTTGAACCACGCGCGAAACTTTCCCAACGGTAACCGCCAGTAAGCACGGTCTAGCACATAGCCAGACTTGCCATTCGAACTCACGTGCCAATTACTTAGGAGCCCGTTGGTATCCAATACTCCCGTGTTGCCACCGACACCCCAAGCGGGAAGGTGAGCCAACGACATGGGAAGATCCACACCTCTCATGCCGGAGGGGGGGGTCCAGCGGAATTCCCAAATTCCCGCCGTGTGCTGCACTAATTGAGCATGCAAGTTTTTCCTGAGGTAAGCGATTCGGGCAAGCTCCGTGGCCACGGAACTCAAATTGACGCCTTGATAGGGAGAAATGATAAATATGATAGGCCTCGTGTAGATGGGAATGAGGCTTTCTCCCGAAAACGCGTGGGCATATCGCCGACCAGCAAATCGGCCAAAAATACCTTGAGAAGTGACGACCTCAGTGGTTGGTGAAACATGGGTGAGGATGCCATTGAGCGTGCGGGAAGCGGCAGCGTCGACTTTCACGAAATCGCCGGGGAGCGTGGGAAGCCACACTAGCGCCCAGCCAACAAGGTTCAAAGCCAAAGCGCCCGCTAACACACGGCCTGCCCAGTGGCGCCAGCGCCATATCCACCAGGTCATTTGTACGGTACCCATGATCAAAAATGGATACATGGGTAAGCTCTGAAAATACCCTGGTTCGCTAAAAAGACTATAAGTGGCTAGGTTGTTTTCGACTGAAATGAGGCCAGTCATTAAGAGGCCTTGAGGCGTGAAGACTCCGATAATGCCCTCGGGAGCCAGGTTGGCGTAGAGATTTAGGGGGCGCGACAAAACTGCATGAATTAAGGCAATGGGATGAAGCAAAATTCCCAGCAAACCACCGGGTGCGGTTTGGTTAGTCGAATGAGAAGCGACCGACTTGGTGGGTTCAGTAAAGGCTGCTTCCAAACCCACCCCGAGATGAATGGAGAACAAGAAAGTGGCAAGGCCGCCGGCGGCCAGCAACAGACCGGTCTTTCGTTCGTTAGATTCGCACCACGCCAGAGTTAACCCGGCGGCGACTAAATAGGTCATGGAGACATTGCCGGTCAACGCGGTTAACAAAGCCAGCACAAACCCTAACCATCGGCGGTGGCGGGTAAAGGCATAAAAGCTCGCTACCACAAAGAACGTGCCGAGGCTTTCAAAGTGGAAATCGAAATCGTTCGCTGTGAAAAACCAGGGATTCAAGAGCAACAAAACCAGCGTTAGACCTAATAGCCACTGCCTGGTGGGCCCAATGATGTCGCGCTTGCAAAGAAAGTCTCTGACCCATAGCCAGACGATAACCTCAGCTCCCAGGGTGGCAGTGTCCTGCACAAATAGGAGGAAGGACCCGTGCGGGAAAATCCAATAAAATGGTGCGAGCAACCACATTAACAACTCAAGGTGGTTGCGATAAAATGGGGCCATGTTTGCCATAGACAACTTGGGATTCAGATCGCCGTGGGCAATAAGATACCAGGCTTGATGATAGATGGAAAAATCCCAGGTGACGGAGAAGTGGGCATACTCGGTTAGGGCAAAACCCATAAGGACAAGCCATTGAATGCCAAAAAGAATCCATGGAATACGTGCCCATAGTATATCTGCAGTGCGGGATGCAGTTTTCGCTTGACTATCGCGGTTCTTTGTAATGGTTTCGCGAAGACTTTGTGTCCAAGTACTCATCCGCCAAACCTCACCGGCACAATCTGTGAATATCCATAGGGGTAGTAGTTGGCGTTATTCACGAGATTAGCCTCGAAATAGACCGGATTTGATTCATGTTTGACATCCCGGATGGTAAACGTGGCGATGCCATTCTTATTGGTGGTGGAGGTCATGGGGGTTTGACCGGCGTATCCCCCATTAATTATGGCTTCCCCATATTGCAATCCCTGCTGCGCATAGATGATTTGGCCCAGATACACCGGGATGTTGTTCACGTGCATTGGCTGATCCAACTGATCTAAAATCTCTGCCTTGACCGTGACGGGAACACCGTAAGGAACGGGATGGTTAATGGCGTCCGGAATCAAAGCAATGTGCCATGTGCTGGGGACATACGACGTGGTATGGCTCATGGTCTTGTCTCCCGCGGTAAACGCCACCATTTGAAACCCACCCGTCAGGGGGGGCTGAGCGTAAAAGTTGGGTGCGGCCAGTTTGTAGATGCCCGTTTCACCGGGGGCCAGATGGTTAGGGCCGGCCAGTTTGTTCCAAAAGGCCGTCATGGTTCCACTCAAGTCGGCCGTAAAGTGGGGTTGCATGGTGTGCGAGGAATGATTGGTCACGGCCAGGCTGACCTGGTCGACGGTGGCTAACTGGCCGGTGGTGCGCAGCCCCACCAGCGACATGGCCAATGGACTGGGAATCCCTAGCGCACCGGCCAGTCCGGCGGCTACCGCTAACGTGACCGTCCCAATCAATACCCAGGCCCGGCGCGTGAAGGGATAATATTGGGGCGGCTTGACGGTGAGATAGGCGATGGCGGCAGCTGGTATCAACATGACGAGATAGCTTCCAAAGGAGCGGGTTGCCACAAACAACGCGATGGAAGGGACAATAAAGGTCCACAGTTTGAGACGGGGATAGGTGGCCAGATAGATGACCCAAAGCCCAAGCAATAAGACGGCACTCAGACCGGTATAGGCCAAGAGCGATCCGCCGCCCACATGCAGGAAGAGACTTAGCGTAATGAGCCCCTGTCCATTGGGTACCGTAGAGGCGAGCAGCGGCATTAAGATCCCTTTAAGCCAGGTTCCGGCATTGGCGGCGATAAAGGGGATGTTCGGAATAAGAAAGACGGTGCCGCTGATGATGGCATAGGTCAAAGCGGGACGGAGGCCTTGTTTCCAACTACCGAAGATCCGCCGACCCTCTGATGCAATGCCGACGATTAAAAAGGGCCAGATAACCCAAGGTGTCTGTTTAATGCCCATCGCGAGACCAAACCATAAAGGACTCCAGAGGACCTGCCATCCGCGTTTTTCGGGATATTGGTCCCAGGCCCGCGCCGCCAAAATGAGAAACGGAACGAAGAGTGCGTCGGTGACCCCACCCACCGCATAACTGATGTAGACGCTGAGGCTTGCCAGAACCAAGGCCAACGGCCGTACGGGCTTCGGTAAACTCCAGAACAATAGGATAAATGAGATTGCCCAGGCGATGACGTTGAGTCCGGTGGCCAGTTGGGTATGCCAGCCCATCAGCATAAACGGCACATAAAGAAGAAAGGATTGGGCGGGATAGGAGAGGGCGGTTATAGGCTTTCCCGTAAGTGTCCAGGTGTAGCCGTTGGGGGAGACTTGATACCGGGAAAAAGCCGCGGCCAGCGAGCGACCATAGGGATTGATGCCGTGCAGCCAAAGATGTGCGGCGAACTGGTCAAAGGCCATCTCGTCGGTCCCATACGCTGGGGCGGTAATGACTTGGGTGTACGCCCAAATTAAAAGGGCGGCGACGGTTAATCCTAAAGTCATCCAGAGAATGGAGGAGGTGGTCTTGGCATGCAAAGCGGCACGTCGCCCGTGCCACACTACCAAACCCAACCCCCAGGCCGCCATGATGACTGCGGGGATGGCCGTTAAGGGGACAATGGTGCCATATCCCCAGATCCTTAAACCCCACAGAATAAGCGTAGCACCGCACAACACCCACACCACCGTGTCCCGGCTATAGGTGATTGGCTGGGATGAAGGGGCTTTAGCGCGTGTGTGATCGGGGGCCATGCGGGGTTCTGCCATACCTAACTCCTTTGCTGAAACGTGGTATCGCGCCTGCCTTTTCCCTATCGCAGGCTATATTCTTGAATGTTGCCGACGCCAGTAGTTCCGACAATGTCGTAGAGCACTTGGCCGTTAGGCGACAGCGCGATAGCCTGGGTGTTGGCGGGGGCCGGCAAGACTTCCGTGACCGCTTCTTTGGCCAGATTGACCACCGCCACATTTCTAGTGATGCCCTGTCCCTTTAAGACATAGAGCGTGTTGCCGTTGGGATCGATGGCCAAGTCAATGCCAGAATTCCCGATGGGAAACTGAGTCGAAATGTGTCCGCCCGCTGTGGTGATTTGGCTGACCACGCCATTTGGTTCAAGTACATACACACTTTGCTGATTGGGGGCTGGAACGACGCTCACCGCATCACTCGGGGCGGCAATCGTCGCGTCGACTTTGTCGGTCTGTGCGTTGATAATAGCGACATTCTTGGCTTTGGCGGTGCCGTTCAGTGCATAAAAGGTAATCCCGTCTGACCCCGTCGCCAGCGCCGTGACCGGTCCGTCAACCGGCACGGTTTTAAGGGGAGCTCCCGACGAACCATTTAAAAATTGGACCGCACCACTGGCAGCCGTCGAAATGCCCATGCCGAGGATGCCCGTGGATGACTCCGCAATTGTGTTGGCGTTGTTGCTGACCGACACGCTTCCACCGAGCTTCTTATGGCTGAGATTCACTTGATAGATGCCATGGCTGCCGGCAGAACCAGCCACCACCCACATGGTGCCGTTAGGCTCCGGATAGCTGGCATCCAAAGTGTTGGCTGGGGTCGGGATAATGGCGACCGGCTTTGCACGGGAAGCTTTCTGGCTGGGTGAGCTAGTGACGGGGGTGGACTTCAAACCGCAACCAGCTAATGCGATTAGGGCGATCGCGCCGACTAACATTGTCGTGACGCTTTTTCGGCGGGTCATTCAAAAGCTCCTTTAACATTTTATTTAATGTGTTCTTGCCTGGAATCCAGAAGACCTTTAGGGAGGACAAGGCAATCCCCAAAGGCCTTCCGGTACGAGCTGCCTCGGACAAGACGCCTGCCAGTTATTAGACACGAAATCTTTCAGCCATCGCTTTTGTGGAACACGGTACTCGACTATTCGAGACACTAAACCCACCTTGGTGCCGCATGTGTTGAGAGCGATAACGCCTACAATGCGAGAACTTCATCTCGACCGCTAGAACACGCATGGTTACGGGTTGAAATACCGTGCTGCGGTAATACTTGCGAGCTTGCCATTGAGTAGCCTGCGCATAGCTGCCCCAAACCCCGTATTAGTCGTTCTGGTCACTGTCCCATCATCGCACTAAGCTGACGGACAGACGCACCTTGTACTGTGCCTAGCCCTTTGGAACCAACACGGCAAAGGCCGCACCATGATTGAGCTTCCACACGGCTCGACCGTGCCGGAATAAAGGTGTTGGCACCCTAAACAACTTGCCTTGGGCATTCCATCCCACCACGATATCACCGGGGCCAATCTTCTTATTTAAGGCAAATATCGTGATCGGCTTAAGGAAATTGCCCCCGTAGGACCGGCCACTGATGACCACACTCAGTCCCAACCCGGCAACGACTTTGTAACGACCGTAACCTAGCCGCGCCAAAGATCCGCCGATGCTCTTAAAGTTTGGGTCGGTGATGACAAACTGTACCGGGCGTCGAAATGAATGCGGCAAAGCATAAACATGAATTGGCGACCCGTTGATTTTAATGGCAACCGACTTTGGGAATATCACTTTAGGTGACACACTGGACACCGTAATGACACTCTTAAACCCACCGGGGGTTCCGGGCGGTACCGGTGCCGGCTGAGTTGTATAAGCGGTTCCGGCGGCAAATGCGGCCGTGCCTAATGACACTGTCATGGCAGCAAGGGCTGCTGCCATCAGGATTCGGTGCTTTAGTTGCATTGGCGTGACTCCTTTTCGTTTCTTAAAGATATCTCGGACAACTTACCCCAAGACTGTGCAATCCAAAAAATCAGCCGATTGCTCAGTTACCATTGTGGATTCTTGCGAACCCACGCCGTTTCCAATGATTGCAAGATCAAAACCGATTATACTACATAGTTCGACACATTGCTGGATTATCCTGCATAATTTTTGCTTCAGGAACTGTTTTGTTTTGAGAATAATGGGAGGAACGGGGGTTGGTCGACAGGACCGTTCGTGCCGCCCATTACCGTGAGATTGTTAACGGTCGGTGAGGGACATGGACGTTGAAAGTCATTCACGATTTTGTGGTTCCCATTCACTCGAAAAATCCCATTGTCGCTGAGAGGCGCCTTCCCCGAACTCAGTGACGCCCGGAGTGTTGGGGATCCCCTATTAGGGATTGGCACTTTTGGTTTCCCGACCAAGGATTTTATTGACGGGTAAAGGCTTTGGACTGTGGTTCCCTCCTAATTGGCATGTTTAAAGTCGGCATAGCCAGCCTCCATCCGGGGGCTGTCGTAGTGGCGTCATTGCAATTTTGGCCAAGGATCTGCTTCGGGGACGCCGCATGGTTGCGGGAAAGAAAATGGGGAGATCTCCTTAACCCGTAACCGAGCGATGGCTTGAATAACGACTAAAACACCATATGAACAATCAGATCGGGAAGGTGTCCGGTTCGTTCAACCAGATCGACAAGTTCGGGGGTAATGGTATCCCCGGTTTTGGCAACGAGCTGGCCTGAGGCGTCTCGAATGTCTTGACCGACCCGCTTTCCGTAGAGAAACGTGCGAACATCGAGTGCGCCGAATTCTTCGGAAGACAATGGCATCGACGACGGTTCGGAGCGGGGGGGCGGTGTGGCGGGAACAAGTTGGGTCTGCGGATGTGCGTCGGGTTCCCGGTCGGTCCAGGTGGGAACAGGAATGGTGGCGCGCGTGCCGCGTAGACCCGGCAGGGCGTCATCTTCGGCCAGCGCTGGGGGAGCCGTGGACCTAGGAGCCAGTTTGGGAGGATTTGTCTCGACGATGCCAGGCAAGGGGAGTGTGTGATCCGAGGGGCGGGGTGTGGAGTCAAGAACATCGCTCCAGGTAGGTTCAGGCCAGTCGCTGACTATGAAAGGCGCCGGATTGATCTCGTCCGGGATCGGGTGATCGTCCGTGCCGGGGACCACTGGATCAACCTCAGTAAATAGCGGCTCGATCGCGTCATTTTGATCCTCCGTCGGGGTCGCGGTCTTGGGATCTAATGGGGAGTCTTCACGATCGACGCGGTCAGACTCCTTTGACTCCTCCTTCGGGTCGGCGATTGGGGTGGGTTGCTTGGGGTGGGCTACCAGCGGGATAGGTTCCCAGTGGACCGGATCCGGTGACACATCGTCTATAGGGGCCCCGTGATTCGCAATGGCTGTCGGCGTGTCGTGAAAAACACCAGGAATGTGCTCAGGGGCGGACTCTTGCTGCACGACCGCTTCTTCGATAGTGGGGACTTTGGAAGCGGGCATTTCCTGGCTGATTCCGCCTGCAAAAATGCTGACCACATCGGCCTCGTCTAATAATCGGTAGGGGGAGCGGATGGTGATATGACGCATGCGCAAGACCTGCACATCGTCAGCGGACACGTAGCCGAGGTTGTCAATTTGGTAGGCCACAATGGCTGGCGGGATATGGGATAGAATGACCGCGTTCAGCCAGCCGATTTGGGTGCCGGGGCGCTCGAATACATCAATGGTGTGGGGCGGCACGCGGCGCCGCTCCAGAAATCCTGCAATCATGGGTTCGGGTTGCCAAGGCGGTATCACCTCCCCGAGGGCCGCACTAATAAATTGAGCCCATACGGTATCGGGTGATTCTATGGTCAAGTGTTGGTTGGCCACAGTCTGTGACTCTTGAAAGACGCGGGTCAGGCTCTCCGCGATTTTCCACAAGTTTTTCTCATAGCCTTGGGCTTCCAGATCCGTGCGGATTTCGGCCGCTTCGATGACCGTAATCCTTCGGCGGTGGGCGTCACGCAGCCGCTCGATCTCTTGGCGGACGCCTTCTTCGGCGAATCGCGCATTAATGCGCCCTTGATTGAGCTGCTGATGAAGATGGGTGCATTCCATTTGAAGATGGTCGGCGAGATCCCCGAGGGTCTTTTTCCGCTCCAAGAGCCGTTGAAGCTCCACGGTGAGCCTTTGCGCCTCGTCCGAATAGGTTTGGGTGGACTGGTGGTCGTCACGGTGCAGCCGTTCGACCTCTAAATCGACTTCGCCCCGGTGATAGCCAAAAAAGCCACGGTCGAGTCGTTTGACTACGTCATCCAAGGTGGGCACGCGTTCAGCCACGGGTAACCCCATCCTTGGTGGAGGCGGGGGCCCCAGAGGCGTCAAGCTCTTTTGGTTTGGGGGGTTTAGAGTCAGGACTCGTGCGGGTGATCGAGTCGGCGATGTGCTCAATCACACTGCGGATAGATTCCGGCACGCCTCTTAGGGTGTCTTCCAGCGTCTTGGCATAGTGCCGACGCTGATCCACGCGCCCACGCGCCTGATCTTCCAACAAAGCCATTTCCCGATTGGCGTCATCGAGCATCTCTTGAAAGCGGAGGGTCAAGGCGTTCAGATCGCTGGACAGACGAAAATACTCAGACTGAAGAGTTTTGACCGAGGTTTCCATTTCAGCGACTGCTTCTTCAGCGTTTTGCACATCGGTCTTCAATTGATTTAACGACGCCTCGCGCGTGGTCTGTCGCTCGGCCGCCCGCTCCTCTAACGCATCAATGTAGAGGTCGGTCGATTTGATACGGTAGCCCCAAAATGCCCGACGTCTGGACCATGCCATGCCCGCGAGGCCCTCCTCCTCAAGGAAACGTTCAATACCAAGGAAACGTTCAATCTATTATATTAAAGAGTATTGGTATAAACCACAAGAGATAGGGCGGGATTAGCGAGGATTACCGGGGTTAGCAGGGATTAAGTTAAAAGGGGTTAACTGGCGGAACGCGGGGGTTGGATATAGAGGCTCTCCAAGAGGCGCGATTTGACCAACTGTTCATACCCCTTACGGGCGTGGCCGAGAGTTAACTCCAGGCTGGCGACTTCGGCCAAGATCGGGACGGCAGCGGGGTGGCCGCCTAATGAGGCCAGCGCTTCGTAGTACTCCTTTAAGGCTAGTTGCGGCTGATTTAGCCGCCGCAGCAGCAAGGCGCGCGTCACATGCAGGAGAGCCGGCTCCGTAGCGAGTGGGCCAACACTGGGCTGGGGAGCTCGCCCGATTTGCCACTGGTGATAGAGGTCAAAAAAGGCTTGCATCGCGGTCGAAATTTCAAAGTACTGCAAGGCGCGGATTCGAGCAGCCGCTCCCAAGCGAGCCCGCAGCGCGTGATCGCGCCCCAGAGTGAGAATGGCGGCTGCCATCTCATCGGGGTTTCGGGAGGGCACGAGCAGCCCGACAGGGCCTAAGGCCTCGCGAGTGCCGCCGACATCGGTCGCTACCATGGGGGTGCCTGACATCATGGCTTCAATGACCGAATAGGGGAACGCTTCGGTCACGCTGGATTGCACGGCGATATCAGCGGTTCGATACGCGTCGCTAATCTCTGCTTGATGGCCCTCAAACAAGACGATGTCGGTTAAATCCAGTTCTCGGGCCAGCGCCTGCACCCGATCGTTATAGGATTCGACGGAGACGGAGCCTAGCACGCGAAGGCGCACCGGCATACCCGCCGCTTTGACGATGTGAATGGCTTTCAATAGCGTTTCCAAATCCTTATTGGGGTCGATGCGGGCGACCGAGAGAATCTCGAGCGGCTTCGGATCGGCCAACAGGTGGCGGGGCGGGTCGGCTGGATGAAACGTTTTCGAGTTCACACCATTGTAGATGACGTGGACCTTTTCGATATCGCCGCCTAAGACTCTCTCCCAGCGGCTATTGAAGGCGCATACCGGGACTAACTGATCGGCATAGTATAGATTTTCGCGACTGACCGCCTTGACTAGCGCGATGAGAAATCGCTTGGAAAAGGGTGTCATGTTGCTCCGCCCAATGCCTAGATATTGTTCGCGCAAGTACACCCCATGCTCGGTGAGAAGATACGGCGTCCCATATTCTAGTTTAGAGACAATCCCCACCATGCCGCAAAAGGCTGCAGCCGACGAGTGCACCATATCGCCTGGCGGTATGGCGGTGTTCAGGACGGTCATAAAATGATAGATCCAGCCGAGGCCTTGCACGGACTCGAAAATGCTCGGGGCGCGCCAATAGCCTTGGTGGGTGGTGTGCATCAGCCAGGCTTTGTATAGATCCCACACGTCGGGCGACTTAAAACTGGTCTGATAGTCGTAGGTGCGAAAGTAGCGGTACATGTGTGCGAGTGCATCGCCCAACTCTCCGGGGCGTTCATTGATTAGATTTTGCAAAAACCGCTCGAAGTGCGGCAAGAACAACTCTCGGATTTCACTAGCTCCGGTGCGCTGCTTTTGAAGAAAAATCTCGGAATACGCGAGTTCATTGCGATGTTCGGACGGATCTTGCATCCCCCAGAGGGGGATGGCGACCACTTGTTTGACATTGGCGGGAAGATCAAAGGCCACGGCCACATAGGGATTCATGGCAATGGCGACCACGACGAAATTTACATCGGGCAGGTGATGCACCAAGGCGTCGCACCAGGTGCTAACACCCCCAGGGTGAAAGGGGTAGGTTCCTTCGGTGGCGAGTAACACCGTCGGTGCCGCCATGCGTCACCATCCTTTATCAACCCCTAAATTTTTCATGTAGGGGGATTCAGTTTATGATAATTATGGAGAAATGTCCAGAATTAGGCGGCGGAGGGGATGGCATGGGTAGCCAGGATCTGGCCAATCGGGCTTTATCCTGGGAGCGGCTGCGCACTCAGGTGCAAGAGACCAATCCCGATTTGCAAGATTCACTCGATGTTGCGGCAACGCTGGAGTCGATGGGATGGACCGACCGCCAGATGGAAGAGACATTCGGGTTTGCCAATGTCTTTGACGCCGCCCGGGAGCTGTTCGACTCGATCCGCCGTCAAGTGGCACAAAGCCCCATGCCGATCCGCGTGGCCATCGCCCGAAAGACCCTCATCTGGTCCATCATCCGGGACATCGGCCACGGGCTGACGTTTACGTTGCCGATGATTGTATCGGTGGCCGCCATGATTACCCTACACATCTCCTTTGCTTCCTATCAATACTTTTCCGTGCCCAACGCGACCGCTATTGCCTTGGCCACTTTTGTGAGCTTTCTCACCACCGGCGGCTTTACCCAAGCCATGACCAACATTTATTACGTCCTGATGGGAATGCAAAAGGTGCAGGAAATTGAGGCGACCGTGTTTTTAGTGATGCGCTGGTCCGTGGTGACTACCCTGGTGATTGCCGGCTTTCTCATTATCGGGGATTTTGTTTTCCCGATTATGCCGGAAAGTTTAGTGTTGCTGATGGTGCTCTACACGATTTTGCTCTCGATGCTTTGGATCTCCTTTACGGGTCTTTACATCCTGCGCCGGGAGTATTTTCTTACGTTTATTACGGCCATGGCAATCGGCGTGGCGTTTACCCTCCATCGCCGCGGCATGGCGGTGCAGTGGGCGCAAGCGGTGGCCATGGCGGTCGCTGCCTTCGCGAGCCTGGCCACTTCGGTCGTGATATTCCGCCGCCGCACCAAGGGATTTCAGGCACTGCGGGGGGTTTTTCAAACCCGCTTGGCGCAACTGGCCCATGGGGCCAGCCCCTATTTCGTGTACGGCATTTTGTACTTTGTCTACGTGTATGTCGACCGTTTGGTAGCGTGGTCCTCACAGACCACGTTCCTTCCTTATAATATATGGTTTCGCGGTCAATATGAACTCGGTATGGATTGGTCGCTGGTAGCACTGTTTTTGCCGCTGAGTGTGGCCGAAGTGTTGATTTCCACCGTGATGCGGCGCGTGGAAAGTTTGGAGCACCGTCTAGATTTAGATCGCACCACCGACTTATTGGCGGCTTTGTATAAAATTTACTTTGTCATGTTGGCGGTATTTGTGGGCGTGTCGGTCTTGGGGGTTTTGTTAACCCACACCGGCGTCACACTTCTGGTGCCGATCCATCTCTTTGCCCAGAGTGTGCCGGTACGGGGCGTCGAGCCTTTTGTTTTCACGTTCTCGAGTTGGTCGTATGTGCTCTTTTCGGTGGCTATCTTCAACACTCTGCTGCTCTTTACCCTTTCGCACCCGGGACCGGCGCTACGCGTGTTGGGCGTCGGCATCGGGGTGGACCTGGTGTTCGGGATCTTGGCCACGCAAGTCTTAAACGGCTACCAATACGCCGTGCTGGGGCTGGCTGTGAGCTGTGCCTTTATTGCCATTTACAGCACTTACATGGTGGTGCGGGTGATAAGGCGACTCGATTATATTCTCTATCGCCTGTCCTAAGGCGATCGAACAACTGCAAGTGGCTGGTGTGGACGTGGCGACTCTTGGACCGACCACCCGGGAAGGATTGGTCGATGGGGGGCGGGCCAGACATTGGGTGAGGCGAGGTATTCTGGTGATGGCGGTCGCCGGGCCGAGGTTGGATGATGGGGAGGCTCTTGGTCAGGCGATGTTTGGCAGTTCGCGGCTTTTGGGCAGGAATAGCAGGGAATCGTGTCGAAGTCGCGACTCCAAGCCAGACGACAGCGCGCCGTTGCCGGAGAGATTCCGGATGCATCCGCGTATGTTATTGTGCTTTGGAGCGGCCGATGCGCCGTCATCGGTCAAGATTAGCCTGCGCAACCCGGGTGTGAGGGCCAAGCGCCGATGCGGGCGAGTTAACGAGCCGGTATCCCTGAGACGGTTGAGCCACTGCATCGCCGAAGGAGGCTATGGCTTTGATCGTATGGACATCCCTGATAGGTGAAGTCCATGTGTTGGTAGCCGCCCTGGTGATGTTTGTCCTGCTTCCGTTCTGGGCCTTGGCGGGTCGGCGCGCGACCGGTTTGGCCGCCAGCGTCATCGCCGTGGGCGCGGCCTTTTGGATTGTGGTGGTTACGGGACTGGCGTACATCGCATCGGTGCGCTACTCGCTCATTTTTGTGGCGGCAGTGGTGGGCTTATTGGCGGCGCGGAAGTTTTTACCCCGTGCGGCGGTCGATTCCAGTCCTGGTGAGGCTTTTATGCGGCTATGGGATGTGTTCGAGCGGCCGGTCGAGTCGCTGGCGAGTGTCTGGAAGGCTATGCGTCATCGTGTGCGGGAATCTTGGAGCGGATTTCGGGAGCATTACGGCACGCTTGGCATGATTCTGACCGTCATCGCGCTAGTGTGGGCCTTGGGGTATGGGTCTTGGCCCTGGCTCCATCAAGTCTCCCCGGGTACGGCGAACGGCTACACCAACCTTTTGCGGATGGCGAGTTTTGCCAGCAATACCGGCGTGTATGCCGCAGGAACGGCTCCCACGGGTCTTCCGGCTCTCGGGTCGGTTTTGTCTACCGCGTTTTTCTTGCCGCCTGTAAACGTGTTGCGCTTTCTCTATCCTTTGGCCGATGTCTTTACGGTTATGGCCAGTGGGGTGCTCAGCCATCAACTGACCCGATCCGGACGGGCTTCGAGTCTCGTGATGTTTTTAGTGAGTGTGTCCTCGCTTGCCCACTTAGGGTTCCCCCTCAACTTTGAGAGTCCCTTAGCGATGCATTGGGCGGACATTTTAGTGCTCTTGGCTCTTGCGGAGGCGTTGGCCTGGTCCAAGACGCGCGTTCGCGCCCATGCGGTGTTTGTTGCACTCTGCCTCATGGGAGCGACCCTCACCAGCCCGCCCGAGGCAGCCCTGGGCTTTGTGGTGCTGGCGATTCTAACGGTCGGCGACAGTTGGATGGTGATCGGATATAGCGCGGTCGGGGGGCTTATGGGGCTAATTCCCTTGGCGGTAGGGGTGGCGAGCCGGGTGCCATTAAACCCCGACGGCTGGCTCACGGCGGGATTCCCGCCACTGGTTCCCGTATGGCAGGATCCTCAGAGCGCGTCGTACTGGATTCCGTGGATGGCTCTCATCTTGGTGGTGATCCACGGGATGCGGCCCGCCACCCCCTTGAATCGGCGCTATATGATCGCGGTGGGGATAACGGCTTTAGGGGCGGCGTTATGGGGATTTAATGGGGTCACGGCCTCGGCGTTGCTATGGAGCGGGCTGCTCGGGCTTATGGTGGTGATCGCGGGGATAGATATTTTGTTGGTGTCAGCGTCGGGAAACATGCGGGTTGCGTGGGGGGTGGATGTTACCCTGGCCGCATTGGCAGTTCTGGGGCTTCTGATTCCGTCGGCCACACCGACCTTAAAGCATTATGAACCGCCCTTGGCGGCTCTGGCGACCCTGAAGATTGAAGAGTCGCTCCAGCCCTATCAGTGGCTGGTGGTGGCGCCGGTCGGTCAGTATAGCGAGGTCCTAAGCCGCGGGTGGCACGAAGAATTAGGAGTCTTTGTACAAACCTATTCGCTGGCCCAGGCAAAGTCCGCCGCGTTCCAATTCAAAAACGACCGGGCCCAGCCCATCCTGACCCCAAACATTTTCCTTTTCGTAGAGCCCCGGCTCTTTCCGTCGGGAACGCCGGTGTCCTTGCGGGATTTGAAGTTTAGGGTGGCCTCCGGCAATGGAATGTACCAGGGACAATCGTTGGCCGCGGTCGAATCCCGCGCCTACTACTGGGCCATGGCATATCACCGAAGTCACCCCAAGTCTAGCTCGGTGTATATGCGGGGCAAAAACCTCATGATATTATGGATTCGACAATAATCTGGGGATCTTGATAGATTGCGCCTGAATGCGGTCAGCACTGACGGTGGAGGGAAGAGGTATGGGGCTTCTCAATAAGAAGACCGTCTTAACTGCGTCCAAGACGGGTTCTGCCGCCATTCTGACGGCGTTAACGCCGCCTTATCAGCTCAATGATTTTCTCATGTTGATGTTAAACCAGCTGTCAGAATGGATTCCCGGTGAAAGTTACTACGCCTATGTGGCGGATACGGACCAAACCGGGTTGACCTTAAAGGCCACGCGCCAAGCCTCCGGCATTGCGAGTGTCGGCCCGAATTATGCGGGCCTGGTGCTGGGCGGAGGTATTCGCACGGTGCCACTGGAAATCATGCCCCCGGCGGACTCGTGGGCGTTTGGGGTGGACTCCGACGGGATGCTGGTGATGGGGTTTGGCCCAAAGGCGGTCTTTCGTATTGTGGTGGATCGCAAGGTGCGTCTCGGCGATGCCACGCGCGAGCGCATCCAGGGATGGCTGCATGAACTAATGCCGGTGTTCGATTTGATGCTACAGAGCGCCATGACTTCTGAAGAAAGTCATGGCGGGGATGGTCAGCCCGCCCCTCGCCATTCCCGTCAGGATCTGGTGTTTAAGATTCCCCAATTAATGGGGCTCTTGTCTGAGCTTGGCACCGGGGTGATTAAAAGCAGTGACGGCTATTTGGCGTTATGGCGCGAGCCCTCTAAAGTGGAGTACCCGTGGGTGGTTGGCTTGGGTCGGGATTTGGCCAATCGCATCCCTCCCGAGATGTTGTATGAAGCGTCTCGTGCCTATCGGGTGGCCGTCTGGAATGAAAGCCAGATTCCGCAAAAGCTTGAGCCCCTGGGATTTCAGTCTTTGGTTGCCATTCCCGTGGATGGTGTCTCGGGCTGTGCCAGCGTCCTCTGTATGGCCAGTGCCGATGTGGTGTCGAGCACCCCCTCTTTGATCGGGACGTTGCGCTATTTAGCCGACAGTCTTCAGAGCTCTTTAGACAGCGACCAGAGTTCCAATACCATGGCGGCCAACTATTTGAAGGCGCTGTTGACCGCCTCTGCGTTGTTGGACGAAGCCGATCCCTACAACCAGAGTCATCACGAACGGGTGGCCCAGCTTTGCGCTCGCTTGGCCTTGAGGGCGGGGTGGCCTGAGCCCCGGGTGCGCGCCGTGGAAATGGCGGGCCGCCTGCACGACGTCGGGATGGTGACGGTAGCCTTGGATGTGACGCACGAAAAAGGCAATTTGGCTGAAAAGGCCCGTCAAGTTATTCAGCAGCATTCCCAGGTGGGGTACGAACTCTTGGCTGGTCTGCCGGAGTCGGTGTTGCCCGGTTCGGTCGCCCAGGCTATTCGCGAGCATCATGAGCGCTATGACGGTTTGGGCTACCCTGACGGATTAAAAGGGAATGCGCTCTCGATGGAGGGCCGCATTTTGGCGTGTGCCGAGCAGTTTGTCGCCCGGATTTCGGCCCGTAGCTATCGCCAGGGTCTCAGCGTGGAACGGGCTCTGTATGAATTGCAAAAAGTGGCAGGCAGCCAGCTCGATGCGGAAGTGGTATCGCTCTTGTTAAAGGTCTATGAAGAAGCTGGAGTCCGACCGGAGACCCCGGTTTAATCGGCGCAAAAGACGCAAAAGGAGAATTTCGGGTGGCACAGCGCAAACAATTGATGGGTCGGTCTTATGTGGTGTATTACGGTAGGGGACCTTTGGCGGGGATTGAGTCGTACGACGTGGCGGTGTTAGAGCCCCAAGGGTGGACAACGCCCCAATTGCGGGCGTTGCAAGCGAAAAGTGTGTCCTGCCTTGCGTATCTGAGTGCCTTGGAAGTCCCTGATTGGCGAGTCAGCCAGGCCGGCCTTACGGATGGGGACTTTTTACGTGTCGACGGGCAGCACTGGATTAAAGAGCCCTTCGGCAACCGATTAGCCCGGCCTGACGCCAAGCATTGGCGGGATGTCTTAAATCGCGAGGCGGATAGCTTGTATCGGGCCGGTTGGGATGGATTGTTCTTGGACACGTTGGGCGATGTGGAAGATCCGGTGCTGTTGGACAAGGCGCCCGGACTGGTGGCCCAAACCGCAGATTTGATGCGGGTTTTGTCCTTTGCCTTCCCGGATCGGCCCATTCTTGTGAATAACGGGCTATGGCGGATCGTGCCGTTGATTGCGGATTATATTTCCGGAGTGTGCTGGGAAGGGAATCTCACGCCGGAATTGTTGAAGGAACCCTGGGCACAGGCCATGATTGACTTTTTGGGACGTCATGCCCAAGAACGCGGTTGGGTGAATATGATGCTGACCCGCATCGATGGCACATCCATCGCGGCCACCAAATCATTGGTGCGATTCATGGAGGAGGCCGACCGCTACGGATTTTTGTCCTATGCTGCGCCAGGCAATTACGCAGAGGCTATTCGATTGCGCGACGGACGGGTGGTCGGACCGCACGCCTAAATCCCTCCATAGAGTTGGTGATGGTTCAGAAGCCTGTTATGGTATGACCAGTATTATAAGGAGACCAGTATTAAGGAAAATAAAGTCGTGATCGACAATGCGAGAGGGTCTCGTGAAAGCGCGAATTATATTGGTGTTGCCGATTTACAATGAATCCAGTACGGTGGGTGAGGTGTTAAGGGAGGCCTCCCCCTACTGCGACTTAATGTTGGCGATTGACGACGGCTCGAGCGATCACACCCATGCGATTTTAGAGCAATACCGCCGTGAACACCCCCACCTTACCATAGCGAGTCATTCCTATAACCGCGGTATGTCCGAGGCCATATTGACAGCGTTTTTAATTATTGACGACGCATTGCGGGAAGGGATGCTATCTCTTGAGGACGTGGTCGTGCTCATGGATTCTGATGGGCAGCACGATCCCAAAGATATTCCCCGACTGCTGGCGGGAATACAAACCGGTCAGTCCGATCTGGTGGTCGGCCGCCGCGGTTTTGAGCAGTACCCGTGGATTAAGCGGCTGGGAAATTGGGGATTGTCCTGGTGGGCGAGTGTCTGGAGCGAAAAGACCTATCACGACGCCGAGTGTGGATTTCGTGCGCTGCATATGGCCTTTTTAGTGGATCTTTTGCCCTACTTTAACCCTACCCAATATGGTTGGGCCCAAGAGATGGACGTGATTGCCGGTCTTCGCGGGTGGCGAATTCAAAGCGATGTCGCCATCCGCATTCGCCGATATCGAAAGGGTGCGCGCCCCATACACGGATTGAATAATGCCCGATCGGCTCTGGCAGCCAGATGCCGCGTGTTGCGGCACGACCGGATCGTACGGCCCCCCGGTGCCCTCAACGCCTTGGACCGAGGCAACCAAGCTTTTGGTCTTGACATCGTCGATGGGGAAACTTCGGCGGGGGTGAACCAGGAGCCTATTTCGCCAGGGTAAGGCTCATGATGCTAATTAATTCGACTGTAAAATGTTGAAGGTCCGCAAGTAGCTGTCGTATACTTAAGTGTGGGTTGGTACGCGGACGGCGGAATGGGGTCGAATAGGGGCTCTTCTTGCGGTTCAGATCGCTGTGGCGGTTCTGGCTGGAGGTGACTCTTTGGATCAGTCCAAGCGGCTTCCTGGGGGTCGCGCAACAAACCGTGCTGATGGCCGACAGGGGCGGGGGCAATAAGGGGGGTATAGTGCGACCCACCCATGATCGCCGCAAGCGGCGTGCTGTGACGGAGTCCGCGCCGCCGATCTATGATGGACACATTGCCATGAGAATGGCTTATATAAAAGCGGAATTCAACAAAATGCGGGGTCGCGCTTTATATTATGGAAGTCATTAAGGGATGGTCTTATATTTCAGGGGATTTCTAGGAAAGGAGTGCGAGACATGAGTCGATTCAAGCGTTACCTGGCTCTTTGGACGGCTGGGGCGATCATGGTCGCGGGACTGGTGGCCGGCCTGGCCGGATCTGCAGCGGCCGCGTCGTTCGGCTTTACACACCAAACGGTGTTGATGGCCGGCAAAAACAACGGCAATGGAAAAGGCAAGCCGGGGGGGCCGACACCGCAAACCCCCTATGCCATATTGTTCCCGCTGGCTATTGGGGGTATAGCGGCGGTCATGTACCGTCGGCGTAAGCGGCAAGATCCAACGGAATGACCGTTCGTTGGCCAAAGTGGACGGGGTACTTGTGGCTTTGTCTTCTGACCATTATTCCATTTCTCTTGGAGTCAGGCCGTCTGGTTGAGGACTCCTTGTCGGACGTTCCCGAGGCTTACCTAATCTGTATTCCCGTCATCGCATTGATTTGGACCGGAATGATGCTGGACCAAGGGGCGATATCTCAGATCCGCGTCATGACCGCGCCAATCCTCGTGATCGTCCTCGGAGTGGTCACCGGAATAATGGGGCGGATCTTTTGGGGCCAGGAGGTGGGAGCAGGCAGTACCCGCGCGTTGCTGTTTTGGCCGGTTTGGCTGGCTGTGGTGGTGTGGGCCCTTTATGGCAGCCAGGCTCTGACTGGGATTGTGAAGCCGGTGTTCTATCTTTTTTTGGGGTGGCCGCCTCTATTCGTGGCGCTGATTAATCGGGTTAATCCGTTTTTGGAACAGGCGGCGTTTTTTCTATTGCGCATATTTTCGCAGGGGGCCCGGTGGCTCAAGACTGTGCATCCGGGTCTTTATCTGGTCACGCATGCGGGCCGATCCCATCTCATCAGTGTGACGGCGGCCTGCAGCGGCTCGGACGGCCTATTGGCGTTGTTAGTCATTTTTCCCGTCGCGTTGTTCTTGTTTGAGAGCACGTTGCTTCAAAAGGTTCTCGTCATCGGAATCGGGTGCGTTTTAGCTTTTGTCGCGAACATTCTTCGGATTATCGCCATCATGGCGACGGTGCGCTATTTCGGCTGGTACTGGGGATTTAAAGTTGTCCACCCGCTATTGGGGCCGATACTGTTTGTGCTCTTGGTCGGCGCCTTATTGTCGTATCGGGGGTTCACCGTCAGAACCCGGGGTGGGGCGTCCCATCCCCATCTGGTGGCGTGGCGGCGCCTTCCCTGGATGATACCCGCGTCGATCGGTTTAACTCTCGTGCTGTTTTTGTCATTTGCGCCGGCGGGCATTTGACCCAAGGGAGGAGAGGACGTGTCCTATAGCATCCCTCTGATGCTCCTGACTTTAGGGCAGGTGGTCGGTGGGAGCCTTGTGGTTTTCCTGGCCATTCCGGCCCTGGTGTTGCCACGGTTTCCCATAGATTCTCGGGACGTCTGGGTGGTGCGTTTGGCCTTTATGGTATTGGGCCTCATGGTGCTCGGCTATTTTTTGGCATGGTTTCACCTGTTTAGTGGTGTGGCCCTCTTGGTTTTCATGGGGCTTACGGCTTGGTTAGTGCACCGTCGTAAAGCCAGTCGCTTCGAATTGGGGAGTGGATCTCAGGCGAGTGCATCGTTTTATGATTGGCTAGCCGGCGCTTTTCGCAAACGAGGCGTTGCCAGACCTTTTCAGACGGACGGACGGGCGTTCGCGCGAGCTTGGCGGGCATCGCCCTTGAACGTTGTCTGGGCGGCGTTGGTGCTCGGGGTGCTGTTGGTCAGTGGGTGGATGCGATTTGATGCCAATTGGCATCATGCCGCCCTGTTTTTCTCGGATGCTTACGAAACCGTGGCCTGGGTTAAGGGCATTCAAGTGGGAACGCTGTTCCCCAATGGGCTCTATCCCATGGGCTATTACATTCTCATGGCGGTGTTAGATGCATTGACCCACGCCAATGTCATCGTGTTCATCAAGTTTTTTGGGGCGTTTGTCGGCACATTGTTGACGGGCTCGGTCATGTGGTCCACCTATCGCTTTTCCGGACGCATTGTGCCGGCCTTGGTGGCGGGCACTATTTACGGACTCTTGCCGCATCTCTTACCGTATGATGCGGTGCGCCAGCTTGCTGCCGAGGGCCAGGAACTGGGGAATATCATGGTGCTGCCGATCGCCTGGTTGGTGTTTTGGGCCTGGGTGACCAAAAAGTCGGGATATGTGCTTGGCTCGGCTGCGCTGTTGGCGGTGGTGGGATTAACTCATCCGGTGGCACTCCTGAATGCCGCGTTGGCTGCCGTCGCGGCAACCTTTGGGGCATGGATGGTGACGGGCATATCGGGCCCGATCTTTCGGATGTACACCGGAGCTATTGGCGCGGCGGCCTTGATTTCCATTGCGCCCTTGGGGATCGGCTATCTGATGGGTCTAAGACTCATGAGCGGAGCGGCCACCTTTCTTAATGAAAACGCATCGTCGATCCCGTCTGCGGGGTTGTCCGCCCTGCCGGCTATTCCGGTGATGGTATGGGTGTCCTTGGGCGCTATTGGTGCTCTTTTTATCGTCAAGCTATTGTGGTATGACGACCTTTGGGAGATGGGGCTTCCCGCCACAGCGCTTTTGCTGTTGATCTTTTCGGAGGGCATTGTGCAACTGCCCCGCCTGGGGATTCATTCGGCGGTATTCGCATCCCGGGGCGGAGAGTTTGTGGCCCTGGTGGAAACCTTCAGTATTGGTCTTGGAGTCGCGGCGATTCAGGAGACGGGGGAACGCTTGGGGATGAAGCGCACCCTGGCGGCTTTAAGCTCTTTAGCGGTTGCGACATTTTGTTTGGGATTCTTGTTAAAGCGGGTGCCGCCCAAACCATTTATGAGCTATAGCATGAATAGCGATGTCTTTGTGGCCGAGATGGTCCGAATTGATCAGGAGTATCCGCGACTATCCTGGTTGGCGGTTGCGAACGGTGCCTATGCCTTAGCTGTCAATCAAGGCTATCAGTATAACCCGGGTTTTTGGGTGCGCCATGTCAGTCCCCGATCGAGCTGGCCAAAATATCATGGCACCGGTCATAAGTCGTTTGCGGTCAGCCAAAGATATATTTTTCTTTTTGATCCGACGCATATTTCGCTGTCTTCGTCTGTGCCTTTTCGCTCGGCCTATCTCAGCCAAGATCGTCAGCAGCAAAAGCTGTTAAGCGATTGGATTAGAGCCTGGACCGCGATTCATGGACCCATGCCGATCTTCTTTAAAAACCGACAGTTGACGGTATATCGACTCACGAATAGGAAAAACCCGCTGTAAGGCGTGGGTTGACCCTCGAAGTGGCGCCGGTGGTCCTCACGTGTGGGGGGTCTTATGGCATGCAAGACAGTCCGGACGATTTTCCTGATCGGCGGTTCTTCTGGTTTTGTTCTGAAAGAGGATTTATGGGTGAGGAAGTCGAAAAAGGGTATTTTGTGAAATTGAGACCGGAGGAGGAGCGTCATGGACCAACCCGATGGTGTGCTGGCCATGTCGCAGTTGTTGCCGCGCATTAAAGATGCTGTGGTATTGGAATACCGGCCGGAAAGCGCTGAAGGTCCGTTTCAACGCTATCGGAGCCGTGTGGTGGCGCGCGAGGGACGGTATGATTTTTTAGATGCTCCCCGGTCGTCGAGCGAGACGATTGTGACCTTGCCTGGCGATCACCGCGCCTTCTTAGAGTGGGGATCGGGCAGTTATGTATACCGTTTTGCGATTCGAATCGAAGAAGTTCTCGAGCCGCTGCCTTCTCTGAAAATTTCGTACCAGTCTCAGCCGACTCGACGAAACCGCCGCCAGCAGTGGCGCGCTAAGGTTAATGTACCGGGCCGCTATCGCATCGATGAGGAACCGGTTGACCTGCCTGAAGCCACCGGGCCCACGCGGCCTTGGATTCGTACCATGACCCGCGACGTATCGTATTCATCGGTCCGATTCTTTACGCCGGATATTTTGACGCCTAAGACCCCTGTGACGGTGGAGTGGCACCTTGTTCGGGACCAGGTGTTCACGGGTACGATGGCGGTGATACATATGATGCGGGGTGAGTCGTACTATCGCGGTCTTCCAGGGCAGGATGTGGTGGCGCGGTGGAGCCCGCCTCTGATTGACGCACAGGCCCAGCAATGGCAGGGTTTTTGTGATAGCCATCGGTACGACTACCGAGATTGACGTGGTCTTGGGCACCTGGGCGCGGTGTTGGGATGGAAATCTTTTAGGGGACGATTTGTCTTTGCGTCAGTTTGGCAAAGAGGTTCGATGGAGCATGCTTATGCATCCGGACAATTTCACCGGCCACGGCGAATGGGGCAAGGGGACAGGCGATGAGCTATTACATCGTTTTTCTGAGCGACAAAGCTCCCCAAGCATTGAGGGGGATCTTTCCGTTTATGAAGGATGGTGTGCAGTATTATTTTTTTTGTGAAGAGTATGCTTTTAAGATGAACCCGGAAACGATTACGGTTCCAGCCCGAGTACATCTCAGCGATGGTGGGGCTGTCCATTGGCAAGAAACTGACGTGGAAATTACCCTGACGTACGACCTCATTCACTACTGGGTGCGCGTCGGCGCACCACCGTCTACACGCTTTCTTCCGATGGCCGCCGTAGCGCAGGGAATTAATACCGAAGAGGCTCAATTTCTGGGAGTGATGGGCCGTGCACCGATTGAGAGTAGCGACAAGGCCAAACGGTTTTTTCAAGGCTCGACGGATTGGCGAGGATAACCGTTTAAAACCTGGCAATATCTCCAACGGCGGGGATGAAACCGCCCTCGTCCTCGATGGGTCGAGAAGAGGGCCAGGGGTGACTAAGACGAGTCATTCACGACATCCAAGGAATGCCGTTGCTGGCGGTGGTGCCTGAAGCAGCAGCTATCGTGGTGGTCATGGGCAGAGTGGCCACGATAATGGTGCCGCCCAGAACTAGCAATGTGAGTGCGGTGATTAAGGCGTGTCGGACTCGCATCAATTTTGTCACCTCCTCAATTCGGAATGCGTTGTGGAATGCGTTGTAAGTAGTGAATATGAATGTCATAATACGGCAATAATGTGACAATTCCTGCTTTTTGCTTGGACATTTTTAGGAGGCTGTCAAGGAATGCAATGGCGCCGATCATATCATGTGGCGGGAAAGCGTTCCCTGGCGAAATCAGGCCATTCGGAGCGTATTCTTCGTCGCTTTGCCCAAGGAAAGGCCGTTCAGGCGTATAGACAGGCGGTGGCGCTGGAACGCCACGCCATTCGCTACGGCGATCAAGTGCTGGCTCAGAATATGCGGTCATTTGTCATGGCGGCCGGCGCGGCTCGCGAAGATGGCGAGGGGATGTCCCTTTCTGGCCTGGAGGAATTCGGGCGGAGAGCCGCCGCCAGCGAAAAGTGGGCGGAGGCCATTATTTATGCGGCGCATATTTTAGAACGCTGCGGCACGCCGCGCCCCGTCCGGGTCCGGGCGCAGGTCAATTATGCGGGGGGGTTGCACACCTTGGGACGGCTTCAAGAGGCGCGAAGGGCCTATGACGCCGTTAGAGCAGATCCATGGTCGTGGAACAGTTTAGCCCCTAACTATCGCATGGCCTTATTAGTGAACCGTGAGATCGTCCAATGGCATTGCGGGGCGCCGGTGGATTGGGCCGTCCTGCAGGAGGCTACGACCGAGTTTGTGGCGGCTCCAGTTACCTGGATGGGATACTGGTGGCTTTTCAGTCATGTGGCCTGGCGAACCCAGCGGTCGCGTCTTCAAAGTATTCGCCACAGCAGCCTGAGGACTTATGAACAGGATTGGCCTTTGCATTACGACCGCGTATTGTGGGGGGTCGATTTACTGATTTGTTCCCTGGACTCTAGTGCCAACACGGACCATGCCGAGGATCGGGTGAGGTCGGCACTGGCGGATGAGGAGACCGTCAAAGTGATTGGCCGCAGTGCATGGTTCGACTTATATACCGATCTACTGATATTTCTCGCGCGAAATCGTTCGAGTGAGGCGGAACAAGAGCGGGCTAAATTGCAAAAGTGGTGCCAAATGCAGGGATTTGACGGATGGGCGGCGCACTGGCAGGAGTATACGCAAGGCGATGGTTAGACGCGTTAGGCGCGATGGTTCCCCGAATTTACCACATTAGCTCAATCGGCTTAAGCGCCGGGTTGCTTGCAACCCGGCGTGTTTCGATAATCTGGAATCGTGCGAAATTTGTCAGATCGTTAAAGAGGACTTTGGGGATCCGAGCCGAATTTTCAAAAGTGGAATAGTTGTCAGATCAAATGATTTGACCCAAGGAGGGGTATCCATGGCGGTCAAGGATGACCGTATCGTGCGCCAAGCGTTAAAAGCGGCACTAGACTCCAAGAGCATACCGATGGTCTTTCAGCCGATTTGGACAAAAGAGGGGGATTGTTGGGGATTTGAAGCGCTGGCTCGGTTTAAGAACGGAAGCCCTCCCGATGCCGTATGGAACCTGGCAAAGCGCGAGAGGCGCCATGCCCGATTGGACTGGGTGGCGCTGAAGGCGGCTATCGCTTCGGCTCGCGGTGTTTTTGATCGGTGTTTTTTAAACATTAGCTCACATGTGTTGCAAAGCCCAGACCAGTTGGCGCGTATCGGAAAACCCGAAGAGGTCGTGTGGGAAGTGACCGAGACGCTCGAGTTGAACGCGCGGCTGCTAGATGGCGTACGGACGTTGAAACGCTGGGGCTATCATATTGCCATGGACGATGCCGGGGTAGGACCCTCAACGGTTGAGCGCTTTGAACAGCTAGAACCGACCATCGTCAAGATCGACCGCAAACTGGTTCAAGTCTGGGCTAGCGGCCAGGTCGACCTCTTGCGATATTGGGTCCGATTAGCGAAAGACCATGGAGCCCGCGTGGTGGTCGAAGGCGTAGAGGACTTCCTATGGGTAGATCCGTTAATAGACGAAGGGATAGATGCCTTTCAGGGGTATGCATTGGGTCGACCGGCAGTAGCAGAAGAATGGGGTTCGAAAGTGGATTATCAACTTTGGACTATGTCATAGTCTGGTTTCGCACCGCACTCTCAGGCTGATAGCCGGAAATGGGCTTTGTGATTGTTGTCCCGCACCATCGAGCACCGGCCCGCTAGACTTATGGGCGCGTTCAGTATAGGGTTACGTCTTTGGAAAGTCGTCGGAAAGAGCTTTCCCTTGGCGCGGCCAACACCTTAAAGGTCGATTGTCTGGGGCCGCGAACACGGCATCGAGAAATAATGGGCCTGTTGTGTCACCGATGTACCGTCTGATTGAGATAAGCCGGTGTTTGAACCTCAATATTCCGTCGGCTGGCTCTATATGGGCGTTGGTCTCTTTGTTGTTATTTGGGGCATTGCTCGGCTTTCCCCACAGTTCGACCGCGGGTATATTGGATTCCCAGCGATGGTGTACGCTATTGCGGCCTGATGGGGACCCTTGATGGCGTTTTAGCTAACTCAGTTGGTCATGGGGTTAACTATGTACTGTCATCGTGACGTTCGGATGGGGGAGTGAAGGGTGCAGACTCAGGGTTCTACCCTGATCATTCGCGTTTTGGTGGAGGCTGTGGGTTTTCGCCGTACACCAAACGCGAATCCGAGCCCCTGGGGCTGATTCTCCGGTGTTCCAGGGGTCACGGATCGATCGACCTTGGTGGCGGTCGGTTAGTTGACGTGATGACATTTTGCATTAGCGCCAATATATGGGATCGGGACCAGTCTTTAAAGGCTTGCGGGTTCTCCCTCAATACGCTGGCCGGTCGGGTGCTCGTACCGTTCGCCTTGCGGGGAATGGAGCGCTTTTTTGATGGCACCGGGCAGTTTGGTACCGCCCATCTTGTGCACCGGCATGAGCGCTGGTGTCTCCATGTGCCGATGACGCAAGAGATGCCCGAGACCGATTGGGGCGAGATTCGTCAGGTCGTCGGGTTGGTCTTCGGGATCAACTTTTTGGTGACCGCCTACGATTCCCAAGGACGGACCACCTTTGTCCGGGGCCGGGCTGTCAAAGCGCGACGCGCCCACTTTAAGATCCTCCGGCAGAACCTGCAACGTCGGCAGACGCCGTCCGCCCGACGACGTCTGAAGTGTCTCGGTCAACGAGAAAACCGTTGGATGACCGATGTGAACCATCAGGCCAGTAAGGCACTCGTGGACCAGTATGGTGCCCACACGCTGTCCGTTCTGGAAGATCTGACGGGAATTCGGGGAGCCGCAGAACGGGTTCGGCGGCGCGCCTGGGGGGCCGTGTCCCAGAACCTGGGAGGTTCTATGACAAGCGGGATCCATGATTTTCATCGTCTCGCCATTCTAAACCAGGCTACCCCGCGCCGTCATTGGAGAGTTCTGCTATCGCTGGAAAAGAAGCGCTATATGTCGTGGGCGTTTTACCCACACTCCGTCAGATGCCCAAATATAAGGCGGCTTTGCATCACGCCCGCACGGTGGCCGTGGATCCGCGCTACGCCTCACAAACCTGTCTGAAGTGTGGACACGTCGCGCGCGGTAATGGCGACAAGTGGCAGCACCGCTAACGGCGTGGCCATCTAAGCAAATAACCGGATAGTCACCCAATTAAAATGTTATCCGAAGTAATTGACAAATGCGATGTTATCAGTTATCACTGATATTGATCATCAACTGCTTCCCTTCACCTAGTGATATGCACGATCTCCTTAGCATAAGAAAGGAGTTTTCTAGATGGCAGCAAGAACTCAATTGGCAGACACCATTGAGGACCATGCCCTAGGACGAGTGCCCCACGAACAACGAAAGAGCGGCTGGGCCCTATCCTGGATGGCCATGGGCATCGCGACTACGCTGGTCCAATTGCTGATTGGAAGTTACGTGGCGGCCGTGGCGGGTATGGGCTGGGCGATTACGGCGGACGTACTGGTGGCGCTGTTTGGTGGGACGTTAGGATGGATGGTGGCTCTCATCAGTCGGCAAGAGGGTCTGTCCAGCACGGTGACGTCCCGGTTTTATGGTCTGGGCGCCCGGGGTTCCATCATCTCGTCGGCCATTTTCGGCTTTATGATTCTCGGGTTTTTAGCGCTGGAAAATTCCCTGCTATACTACGGTACGCTATTTGCTTTCGGTTGGCACAACACTCTGATTTTACGAATTGTCATTTTCGGTATTTTGACCATCGGCTGGATTCTCCTCACCACATTCGGGGTCAACTTAGTCTTAAAGGTTGCCTCGTACCTCATGATTGCGTTTCTGATCTTGTTGGCCTATATGTTCTATCGCAGCGGATTTACGTCCGGCGTGGGTTTTGTGACGGTCTTCACCCATGGGGCCTTAATTCCCGGTCTTGGCGGCGCCTGGCAGCGATTCGCGGACATCTTAGTGACACTGGCAGGATCGGCCGGTGCGTTGGCACTCTGTGATGCTGATTATGCGCGCTATGCGAAAACTCCTAGGGACGTCATCATTATGGCCTACGCGGGCAGCTTCATGATGGACATCGTCATTATGATTGCGGGCGCGGTGATTGTGTTTGGCGGGATGGGGCCTGCCATTCACTACTTGGTTGCGCACCACATGGCGACGGCGTCCCATGCCCCAGCGGCGGCCGATGCGATGGCCGCTAACGACACGGGGGCGTTCTTCATCGTGCTCTCGGCGGTGGTGGGGTTTATTCTGATGTACGCGGCGCAAGTCAAGGCGCAAACTCTCAATACCTATTCGGGATCACTGGCCCTGACCAACTTGTTTGATGCGGTTGGCAAGTGGCGACCCGGTCGGTTTTGGATGGTGGTCCTGGGCAACGTTATTGCCCTGTTGATGGCAGCCGGCGGTATATTGGGCCTGATTGACAGCTGGCTCAATATTTTGGGTGTGATGACCATGGCGTTCGTGGCGGTTATGCTAGCGGACTACTATATTGTTCGCAAAAAGACTTTGGCAGACCATGCTCGGGTGGAATCGGTCAATGTTGCGGGCGTGACGAGCGTGGTGTTGGGCGTGGTGATCGCAATGGTCTTGGAAACCACCCATCTTTTTCCCTTGGGCTTCTTGACGTCGCTTATCGTGGTGTTGGTGTCCTATCCCCTCTTGCGGCTTTATGTCTTTAAAGAGGGGGCGATGACCGGGACGGTTGACGCGGCTTTGGCGTTACAGGAGGTCGAAGGCGGTTAAACCGTGATAAGGGCGGGCTTCCGTTCGAAAAAGCCGGTACGATGAGGACAAAATGATGAGGAGGATGACAAGTGCCGGACAATATGCTCGATACGTTCACTCGGGGTCGGAAGCCCCCCACATTGGCGCAACACGTCGCCGAACAAATCCGCGACGCCATTATTCAAGGCGATCTGGCTCCAGGGGAAACGCTTCTCTTGCAAGATCTCGCCAAGCGCCTGGATGTGAGTATTATGCCGGTGCGCGAGGCGCTCAAGCGATTGCAATCCGAGGGATTGGTGGAACAACCCCCTCAAAAGGAAGCCCGCGTGACCCGGCTTTCGGTCGTGGATCTCTTGGACACGTACGAGACCCGTATTTTGCTGGAAACCCGGGTCATCCGGCGGGCTGCCGAAGGATTTGCGGCCCAAGACACCGAGCGGCTCGCCAGCATTTTGGAGCGTTACGAATCCGCCTACCAAGCGGGGCATGAAAGCGAGGGGCGCATGCTCCATAAAGCGTTTCACTTCGGGATGTATGCGGTTGGAGGATCGGCCTGGATTCTTCAGCTCATCAGCATGCTGTGGGATAACTCAGAACGCTATCGTCGGCTGTCCTTAACGCAACGGGGTACCGTGCATGATCGCCGGCGTGAGCATAGTGCAGTGCTAGAGGCGTGTCGGCGCAATGATCCGGACTTAGCCGCCCGCGAACTGGAGCATCACTTGCGTCGCACATCGGAGTTGGTGATTCGGGCGGCAAAATCTTTATTAGAGACATAAGGGGTGACGCCATGCAGATCTGCGATGACACTTACGCATCGGTAGGACACAAGCTGATTTTGGAGAACGAGTTGGTTCGGGTGTGGGAAACGCTCCTGTATCCAGGGGAGGAGCACCCCCTGCACCACCACACCCTTCCTTACGTGGAGGTGATGCTGGAAGGCGGATCCAGCCAGTGGGAGGGGGCGGACGGGCGTCTGTCCGTCCAGGATAATCCGCCAGGTCAGGTCCGCTATTATGAGGCGGGAGACATTCATACCCTCAAAAACACGGGAGCTGGACGGTATTGGAGCCGCACGGTCGAGTTGAAAACGGCCCCCTATCGGGAGCTCATTAATCCCGAGGACACGTTTTATGATGAGGATTACGCTCATGTGGCGCAAACTGTCTTGTTCGAGAATGAGCTCGTACGGGTCTGGGAAATCTCGCTCGATCCCGGTCAGGGCCATCCCACCCACCACCATCTGTTGCCTTATGTGATTCTCTCCATCGAGGGTGGGCATAACCAAATGAAGTGGCAAGAGGGGCAAGTCACCCGTTCGTATGAAGCGCCGGGATTCGTTTTGTTTCGGGAGCCGGGTGGCATTCACCGCCTGTATAACACGGACGAGACTAAACACTATTGGAACCGTTTGGTGGAATTAAAAGTGCCCGCCTTCCCGCTTCCACAATTAGCCGACCAATCCACCCAGGAGGTGCTGATTGATACCAAGGCCCAGGATTGGCGGCAAAAATCGGTGCCAGGCCTCAGTGAAGTTCGGTTGTGGAGCCATGATGAGACCGGCGCCTCCATTAGCTTGGTGAAATTCGAAAAAGGAAGCGGAATACCCGAAGCCCATCAACATGCGTCCAATCAGTTTATGTACTGCCTTTCGGGAGAATATGTTTACCCTGCCACCAACCTGGTGTTGAAACCGGGCTGCTTCTATTGGAATCCCCAGGGGAATGTCCACGGGCCCACTGTCGCCCGGGAAGACTCCCTATTAGTGGAGATTTACGACGGTCCGCATTATCCCGACAAACCGTCTTGGTACAAAAATGATCAAGACGCCAAGTAGCCTCAACATCTAAGGGAGGTATGAGAGATGGCTAAGCAAGAACTGCGCAATCGAAAACTGAACGCGCCATTAGGCGTATTTTCCCAAGCCACCAAGATTGAAGCACAAGGGAGCTTGGTGTTTGTCTCGGGGCTGACGTCCCGGGATGCAGACGGCAATGTGGTCGGGGTGGGAGATGTGAAGAAGCAAACCGAGACGATCTTGGAGAATATGCAAATCATCCTTAAAGATGGCGGCGGTTCGTTGGAGGATGTGACCAAGGTGACCGTCTATATCCGAGACATGAAGGATTTTGACGCCATCCACGAAGTCCGGCGTCGATATTTCAAGCCGCCCCTGCCTGCGTCAACGATGGTGGAAGTCTCTATGCTGGTGAGCCCGGAATTGCTCATAGAAATTGAGGCTATCGCCGTTATCCCTCGTTGAGACCGAATCAAAAGGAGGACAACTATGTGGGACGTGCATGCGCATGTGATACCCCAAGAGGTCTTAGATGCGGCCCAATCTGGTCTTTATGACCTAAGCCTTGAAGGCGAGTGGCTCATCATCGATAAAAGACGCGTGCTCGTTCGCCATCTAGCTTCTCTGGAGGGATTGGCCCGCTATGCGGAAAAATTCGGGCTGTCGCTGGTGCTTTCGGTCCCCCCGGCGTTACTGCGGGATGACGAGCGTAGCCCGGGGTGGCACCGCTTTCTGAATGAGGCGATGGACAGCGCGCGACGGCGCCTGGCGGTAGCCAGCCAGATGCTGGCGGTGTTGCCACTCGCTTCCGTTAAGGCTGCGCTAGGGGAATGGCACCGGGTCCAAGATCGAGCCTTGGGGCTGGTGATGGGATCGGACATCAACCAAAAGCTTGTGGGTCATCCGGATTTTGAACCATTCTGGCGGAATTATGCCAAGGCTGGCGGAGGCCTGGCGTTCATTCACGGTCACCGCGCCTACGATGCTCGCCTGAACGCCTATTACTTAGATAATTTAGTGGGGTTTCCTGGCGAGGATACGCTGGCCACGGCGGCACTGGTCTTTTCGGGACTGCCGTTGGATTATCCCCAAATCCAGTGGTGCGTGAGCCATGGGGGTGGCGGCGCGGCGATGTTGTTGGGGCGCTGGCAAAGAGGCTATGACACGCATCGGCCCGGCATTGATACATCCCGGCCGTCGCCCCGAGAGATCTTTCAACGGCTGTGGTTCGATAGTGTGGTGCATGATCCCAGGGCGCTCTCCTATCTTTTAAGCATGGCGCCGAGACGTGTGGTGTTTGGCACCGACTATCCTTTTCCCATGGGCATGCAGCATCAATTAGAGGCGGGCCAATGGTCCCAATCGACGATGCAGCAGATCGCGACGAATACCGAGAATTTGATGAAGACGGTCACGAAAGGGCGGACAATATTATGAGACTCTCTACCGTTAAATCGCCGACGGGACAAGAGCGCGTGATGGCGGAAACCATAAAAGGGGCTTGGCATGACATCAGCCATCTTTTCCCGAGCATGTTGGATCTGATCCGGGCGGGGTCCCTTGGTCTGGACCGCGTGTATCAGGAGGCGGGCTCGACCCGTCGTGTTGAGGGAGACTTGCCAAAAGGGGTAACAGCCCCGATCCCGCATCCCATTCGCGATGTATACTGCGTGGGATGGAATTACCTTAAACATTTCAACGAAGGGGTCGGTAAACGGGGAAATCAAGAAGGCGACCTGCCCGATTACCCGACTTTCTTCAGCAAAGCGACCCGGTCGGTAATCGGCCCTCACGATTCGGTGCCCTATGATCGCGAGTTCACCGAAAAACTGGATTATGAAGCGGAAATTGCGGTCATCATCGGTCGCGAGGGCAAGAACGTCCAAGAGGAGAAAGCTCGCGACTATATTTTTGGACTGACTCTCGCCAACGACGTGTCGGCACGGGATGTGCAACGTCGACATGGCGGACAGTGGCTCAAGGGAAAGGCCATGGATGGTTCTTGCCCACTCGGCCCGGCGATTGTCACACTTGACGACATCCCCGATTTTTCCAAGCTCAATATCCGAGGGGTCGTCAACGATGAAGTCAGGCAGGAAGCCCGTTTAAGTCAACTGATTTTCTCGATACCGCGTCTTATTGCTGAACTGTCCCGGGGCATGACGCTTTTGCCCGGAGATATTTTGCTCACGGGAACGCCTGAAGGGGTGGGCTTTGCCATGACTCCCCCTCAATTTTTAAGACCGGGCGACCACTTGGTTGTACAAAGCGATGCATTGGGACGGTTGGAGAACCGGGTTGGTCCGGACATTCACGAAATGAGGTGAGTGAAGTGTTGTTGCGGGAATTAGAGTACGTCAAGCCGGACAGTGTGGACGAAGCCTTGGAGTGGTTGGGGCGGCTTTCGGACGCGGGGTTATTGGCCGGGGGTCAAAGTCTCATAAACGTGTTAAAGATGCGGATTGGCGGATATCAAACGCTGATCGACATCTCGAAACTTGAGGACTTAAAGCGGATCGAGATGGTCGGCCAAGGCATTCGGATTGGGGCGGGCGTGACGTATGACGAACTTTTGCACTCCCCCGCCATCTCGCTATATCGGCCCCTCCTGCAAGAGGTGGCCTTACGTATTGCCGATCCCCAGGTGAGAAATCGCGGCACGGTCGGCGGCAACTGCTGCTACAATGACCCGACCTGCCATTTGCCCCCTTATCTCACGGCGATCGGCGCAACCTTTGAGGCCCGTGGGCCGAAGGCCACCCGTATGATTTTGGCCCGGGACTTTTTTGTGAGCTACTACCAAACGGCCTTAGCGCCAGGCGAAATGCTGGTGGGAGTCTACGTCCCCATCGCAAAAAGAGGATCGGGAGACGGCTTTCGGGCCATGTCGGTGGGCGGGACCGATGTGCTCAACATCGTCGCGGGGGCCAGCACCGTGACGCTAAAGGAGGACGGTACGATTGGCGATGTGGCGGTGGTCGTGACGGGAGTTGCCGAGCACCCCTTAAGGCTTGACGGGGTCGAATCCCAGCTAGTGGGGAGCTCTCCTGAGCCCTCTGATGTGAGAAGCCTGTTCTCAGCACTGGATACGGCCAGGTTTGATCCCGTCGATGACGTTCATGCGTCGGCCGAGTATCGGCTCAAGATGGCGCCGATCTTTGTGCGTCGGGCGCTGGAGCAGGCATTGGATAACGCGAGGAGGGGTTTGCGTGACTGAACCGGTGAAGTCAAAGCGCATAACCGTCACGGTGGATGGAACGGAATATACCCGTACCGTCGAGGCACGGACGCTTTTGGTGCGATTCATTCGCGAGGAGCTAGACCATACCGGCACACACTTTGGGTGTGACACCGGGCATTGCGGGTCCTGTTCGGTCTTGGTTGACGGCAAAGTGGTGAAGTCCTGCATGATGTTAGCCATTCAAGCCGATCAGGCGCAGATTACCACGGTCCAAGGACTGGCTTTCCAAGACGGATCTTTAGATCCCATCCAGCAAGCCTTTTCGGATCATCATGCCGTACAGTGCGGTTTTTGCACGCCCGGCATGCTGATGGCGACCGAGTACCTGTTATCGCAAAACCCGCATCCCACCGAAGAAGAAATTCGTCGGGGCATCAAGGGCAATCTTTGCCGCTGTACCGGTTACGTCAATATCGTGCGGGCCATTCAGGCACTCGGGGCCCAAGAGGAGGTCATCTCATGAGTACGACTGTCACAAAGCCGCGCACCGCCTTGTGGTCCGGCCAAAGCATTCCCCGCAAGGAAGATGAACGGCTCCTCAAAGGTCAGGGACGCTTTGCGGACGATATCCGGCGGCACCATGAAGCTTACGTCCATCTCCTGCGGTCGCCCTATGGGCACGCCCGCATTCTTTCGGTTGACGTGAGCGCGGCCGAAATGGCGCCGGGCGTCATCACCACTTTGACCGGGCGGGAAGTGCATGCGTTGCAAAAGCCCTTCATAGAAATCGCCCCTGCCCCGGGGGGTGCCATTGAGGACTACTGTTTGGCCGTCGACAAGGTTCGCTTTATGGGTGAACCCGTGGTCGCCATCTTGGCTGAGACGGCCGAAATGGCGCGGGATGCGGCCGATCTGGTGCAAATCGACTATGAACCCCTGGAGGCGGTGGTGCAGGCCGAAGACGCCGTCCGGGAGGATGCGCCCCGGCTGCACGAACAGGTCGGGTCTAATGTGGTGTGGCATGGGGTATACGACTACGGGTCCATTGACGCGGCCAAACAGGCGGCCGATCGGATTGTGAAAATTGATCGACTCCACTTTCACCGGTTTACCAGTACGCCGATCGAATGCAATGCAGGCCTGGTGGAATATGACCCGGGATCGGGGGAGTACACCTTTTGGTGCAACAATACTATGCCCCAGTTCGCGGCCATGTTTATGGGCCCGGCTCTGGACATTCCGACCGACCGGCTGCATTTTGTGACCCAGGACATTGGAGGCTCTTTCGGCAACAAAATTACCACTTACATCTATTTGACAATTTGCGCTATCTTAGCGAAAAAGTCGGGTCGCCCGGTGCGCTGGACGGAATTTCGCACCGATCATATCCTCGGTGGATCCCATGGCAACGAACGGACCTTTCTTGATATTGTAGTGCCCGTACTGAATGACGGAACGATATTGGGCATTGAGGCCCGGGCCATCGATGACGCGGGGGCCTATCCCCGCTATGAGCCACTCGGAGCCGTGATTTGGTCGCAAGTGGTGTCGGGCGTCTATCAATTCCGCAACGTGAAGGTGGATTACACTCAGGTAGTGACTAATAAGTGCCCGGTGGGGCCAAATCGTGGGTATTCCCGCATGCAGCATCTCTGGATGGTAGAGCGCATCATCGACATTGTGGCCCACGAACTCAATCTGGATGCGGTGGCCATTCGCAAGAAGAACTATATCAAGCCGGAGCAAATGCCCTATGAAACCCCCAACGGTTGCGTGTATGACTCCGGGGACTACCCCGGCAGTCTGGATGCCGCCCTAAAACTGATCCGCTATGAATACTGGCAGGATCGGAAACAGTCGACGCGGGGCAGCGGCAAGCTTATCGGCATCGGCATCGGCTCCACCTTGGATTCGGGTACCAATAACTTCGGCCAGGCTCGCATCATTAATCCGGACTTGCCATTCTCCGGCAACGGCGAAGTCTCTAACGTCAAGCTGGACTTGTACGGCGAAGTGGTGGTGACGATTGGCACCACGCCCCAGGGGCAAGGCCACGAAACTACGGCCGCCCAGGTGGTGGCGGATATTTTGGGACTGAATCCCGACCAAGTGCGGGTGTTGGTCGGCCACGACAATCGGCGCAATGTCTATACCGGTTTTTCCGGGACCTATGCCAGTCAATTTGCAGTGACTGGACTGGGCGCGGTCCGAGGCGCGAGCCTGAAGTTGAAAGAGGAATTGGTGACACTGGCTGCGGCTCTCCTGGAAGCGGACCCCGATGAGGTGATGCTGCGCGGCGGGACGGCTCTGGTTGACGGTGACGAGGGTCGGTCGATTCCGTTCATCGGATTGGCCAACATCGTTTTTGCGAACAATGCGATGATGCCGCCAAGCCTTGACGTATCGTTGAACTGCACCTACACCTATCGTCCACCATTTCAGCTTCCCGATGTCGAACGAAAGCAGGGCAACTTAACTTTGACCTATGCCAGCCAGATCCATGCCTGTGTGGTGGAAGTGGACGAGGAAACCGGAGAGACCAAGATTTTAGAGTATGCGTGCGTGGACGACTCTGGCGCCTTGATTCACCCGAAGATTGTCGAGGGCCAAGTGCATGGTGCGGCGGGACTTGGTATCGGCGCAGCGCTCTACGAATCCCTGGATTATGATGCGGAGGGCCAGATGTTAAGTCCCAATTTCTTCGCGTATAAAGCGGTGACGGCTCTGGACGTACCCATGATGAAGACGGCCGCCATCGAGTCCCCTTCGCCCTTTAGCCCGAATGGAGCTAAAGGGATGGGGGAAGGTGGAGGAGCGCCCTTGCATGCGGTCTGTAGTGCCTTGCAAGATGTGATGCACCAATCAAGCCGGGCCCTTGTGGTTGATTCCTTTAACCCGAGTGAGCGGGTGTATCGTTTGCTCCACCAGGATGAACACGCCCCCAGGGGTGTCCAGGTCATCTCCAAGCCATCTTAGGGAGGGGTTCTTGTGCGGGTGTCCTATGATTTTCGCGAGAGTGTGGTGGTCGTCACCGGCGGCGGCCACGGGATTGGGGCGGGTCTTTGCCGCGCGGTGGCAAAAGCCGGGGGCACGGCGGTGTCGGCAGACATCGCCCCGGATGTGGCCCTTAATCAGTACGACGCACCCGGGCAGATCGACGTGAAGATGGTGGATGTCGGTCAAGCCGAAAGTCTGCAAGGACTTTTGCGGGACACGTTGGCAAGCTACGGCCAGATCGACGCGTTCGTACAGGCGGCCGCCATTCAGCCGCGCCAAGCCATTGAAGAGATGTCGCAAGAGACCTGGCATCGCGTGATGAACGTGAACTTGAACAGTCTGTTCTATGCGGGTCAAATTTTGATGCCGCACATGAAGTCTCGTCAGTCAGGCGCGATTGTCGCGTTTACCTCGGGTCTGGCTCAGACCGGGTGGGCGAAAGCTTCGGGATATGCCGCGACCAAGGCGGCTCTGATCGCCTTGGTCAAGTCGATGGCGAAAGAAGGGCTTCCTTACGGCGTGCGGGCCAATGTGATTGCCCCCGGCATCACCGACACGGACTTATTCACGGGGCCAAACGACGACGGGGAACAGGAGTTTTTCCGGGTTCGCGGCGGTGGAGTCGGGACGGTGGACGAAGTGGTGCCCTTGCTCCTGTTTTTAATCGCGGATGCGTCCGAAAGCCTCACGGGTGCCCTTTTGAGCCGCGATTTGATTATTCATCCACCCCCTAGGAATGTACGCTAAGACAAAATCGGCCGAGGGGGAGAGGGTGTCGTGGGAAAGATGATGTCGGTATCGGTCGCGATAGTGGGGGCGGGACCCGTGGGCTTGGCTGCGGGTCTGGAACTGGCCCGGTTTGGTGTGCCCTTTCAGATCTTTGAAGAGGATCCGCGACTGTCCACCAAACCGAAAGCGGGCACGATCCTTCCGCGGTCGTTGGAGATCTTTGCCCAAGAGGGGGTTCTGGCAGGAATCTTGCGCGAAGGGCTTCGGTTTGACGAGGTACACTTTGTCGACCGGCCTCGGGATCAGGTGCTGATGCGCATGCTCATGAGTCCCATGGAGGAAGAAACCCGCTACCCCTTTATTGTCAACCTGCCCCAAAGCGACTTAGAAGGCTTTATGTACGAGGGACTCGTGTCGCGCGATGATCCGGTACGCTTTGAGCACCAGTTGGCCAGGCTGAGCCAGGATGAAGATGGCTGTCGCCTTTGGTTTGAGACACCTGACAGCGCTCTCGAAGTTCACGCCCGATTTGTACTGGCCTGTGATGGCGGAAAAAGTGTGATCCGTCATCAACTGGGGATCGAGATGGAGGGGGTGACCCACCCTGAACGATTCTTGGTGGCCGACTTTGAAGTGGATTTGGATCGGCGAAACGGGAGGCCGTTGACCTACCTTTCCTATATTTTTGATCCGGAAGAGTGGGTGATTTTTGTCCGTCAGCCGAGATTCTGGCGTTTTTTGATTCCGGTTGGGCCGGGGGCACTCGAACCGACGGAAGCGATGGTGATGGAAAAGGTGCGACGGGTGGTGAAAAATGAGTCGCTGCCGATATCGTTCCTAGATATGGGTGTGTACCAGGTGCACCACCGCACGGCCAAGAGCTGGCAGGCGGGGCGCGTCTTCCTCCTCGGCGATGCGGCGCATCTCATTACCCCGGTAGGGGGGCTCGGAATGAACACGGGGATTCAAGACGCGAACAATCTGGCCTGGAAAATTGCCTTTGTGTTGCAATATCGTGCGGACAGGGGATTACTCACTTCGTACGAAAGCGAGCGGGCGCCCATCGCGCGTTTGAATGCGCGCAACCAGGCCGAACGCAACCGGGATGTCATGCGGATGAAAAGTCCTATGAAACGGGTGGGCCGCAATCTGGTGCTGGGGTGGATCGACCGGGCCCCCGGGCTCAAATGGCAGGCCGCCCACGCGCGGTCCTTGCTCGGTACCACGTACAAGCCGAAGACGAAATCTCCCTCGCTCTTCAAGCAAATTTTCGGTGTCCGACATTTTGTTCGCCCGCCTGTGGAAGTGGGAGATCGTATGCCCGACGGAGAGGTCTTCGGGCCAGATGGATCCCACCGCTATTTGCACGACCTGATTCAAACGGGTTTTGTAGCGATTATTCTGATGGATCCACGACTACGGCCGGCGGTAGACCCGGACATTCCGGGGTTGACGCAATATGTGATGCATCGCTTTGACGCCGCGTTTGACACGGGGCTGCGCGAGCGGGCGTTGTTCGATAGAGGCGGACGCATTACGGCGCTGTTCGGAGCGGATCAAAACCAGTTTATTCTGGTGCGACCGGATGCGCATGTTGCGGCGATCGGCGCTTTTGATGATGGGTCGAGTGCCATTCGCGCCTATCAAGCGTACATTCACCAACCATCGACCACCCCGAGCCGAGCGGGCCGGGCTGTATTGTGATAGGGGGAGGGATTTTATGAAAATTACCGATCAAGGACAGTTTTCCGTTCAGGCGCAGACAGAACGCGTGATTCAGCTGATGACCGACCCAGACTTTTTGGGCCGAACGCTGCCAGACTCCAAGGGGTATCGGGTGACCAGTCCAACTTCGGTGGTGGCAGATATGAAGGTGGGGGTATCACATATCAAAGGCGTCATGCCGACCACGTTGACCATCCAGCCGGTTCATACGGGTGAGCCCGTCACTATTCGGGTGGTGGCTCAAGGTTTGGGCAGTCGTGTGGATATGGAGCTCGCCTTTAATATCAACGGTGTAAACGGGTCGACCGAACTGGACTGGTCGAGTACGGCCACGGTAAGCGGGGTGTTGGCTAGCGTGGGATCAGGACTGCTTCGCCCCATGGCTAAGCGCAATTTCGACGCTATCGTGGGGGCCATTCGGGACGCCATCGAGGCGGCGAGTTAAAAGAGAGTCGCAGCGAGTGCTTGTTTTCTTTGGGGCGTCATGCTTTTGGAAAGGGGTTCGTCGATGCAATCCCATCGTTTGGCCATCAGTGCCATATCGACCCAGGCGTGGTCGGCCATAGAGGATGCTTCCCGTTACGCCGCACTCAATATTCGGGGAATTGGACTCTTGCGGGAGAAGTTGACGGGGGTCAACCTTTCTTCCTATCGCCGGCTACTAGAAGAGCACCGTCTCACCGTCACCAACCTCTGTTTTGCCGGACAGTTTACGCTCGGGGTAGACCAGGCGGTCGAGGACGGACGGCGGGCACTGGATGAGGCGTTTGCCATGGGTGCCCCTACCCTCTTGGTTATTAGCGGGCCACTGAGAAGCCGGGACATGAATCGAGCCCGGGGGATGGTGGCGGAAGGACTCGGTAGACTCGCGGAGAGCGCCGCCGATTGCGGGGTGACGCTTGCTTTGGAAGCCCTGCATCCCATGGACATGACCGCCTGGTCGATTATTCCTACGGTGGGCGTCGCGCTTGATATTCTGGACGAGGTGCGCCACTCCTCCATGGGACTGATGCTCGATCTCTACAACAGTTGGTGGGATCCCGGGCTCGAGGCGTCAATTCAGCGGGCCGGACCGCGCATTGTGTCGGTCCAACTCGCTGATTGGCGCAATCCGACCCGCAGTTTCACGGATCGAGCCATTCCCGGGACCGGTGTGGCGGATTTGGGCGGTTTGGTCCGAGCGGTTGAGGCTGCGGGCTATCAGGGCTTTTACGATGTCGAGATCTTCTCGGATGAGATTTGGAAACGTCCCGACGATTACCCCGACATGCTGGAACAATGCCTCTTATGGTGGCAAGGAGTGTAGAGATGGCCAGCTATGATGCGATTATTATTGGCGCCGGCCATAACGGGCTTTGTAGCGCACTGGTGTTGGCGCGGGCGGGATTCAAGGTCTTGGTGCTTGAGGGCGGGCCCATCGCGGGTGGCGCGGCCAAGTCGGGTGCGTTGACGCTTCCGGGATTTGTCCATGATTATTATGCCAGCAACATCGGCCTCTTTTTAGGCTCCTCCCTCTATCGGGCGTTTGGGAAAGAACTTCATGCGGCGGGATTTCAGTTTGATGTGGCGAATCAGCCCTATGGGAGTGTGTTTCCCGGGGGACGGGGACTGCCTGTTTACATGGATCCCAAGGCCACCGAGGAATCTATCCGGGCGTTTTCTCTTAAAGACGTCAGCGCCTGGCACGCTCTGGTTGGGGAGTTTCAACAAGTTGCGCCGTACCTGTTCCCTTTATTGCAACGGCCCATTCCCTCGTGGGCGTTCGGTCGGGCGCTCTTTCGCATGGGGCGGCGCCTTGGCATGATGCGCACCCAAGAAGTGATCGCCCAGTTGCTCCAGTCGCCCCGGCAATTTGTGCAGGCGCGGTTTGAGTCGCCAGAGATGCAGGCCCTTCTCATTCCTTGGGGATACCACTTGGACTTTGGTCCGGATGTGTCCGGCGGGGCGACTTTTCCCTACTTGGAATCCATGCAGGACTATTTGCACGGGATGGCCATCACCCATGGAGGGATTGGCCGTCTGATCGAGAGCATGGTCACGGTATTTGAATCCTTGGGTGGGGAGATGCGCTTGAATACCGCGGTGACGGAGGTCATGATGAGAAATGGGCGGGCGGTTGGCGTGCGAACCCAGGGCGGCGATGAAATTGCGGCAAAACGGGCCGTGGTGGCGAATGTTACGCCGCGCCGGCTGTTTGGCGGTTTGGTGGATGCAGGTGCTCTTCCAGCCTCGTTTTTCTCTAAGGTCCAAAAGTTTCGCTATGGACCCGGAACCATGATGGTTCACTTAGCGTTGTCGGGTCCCGTTCCGTGGATGGCAAAATCTTTAGCGCGGTCGTTGTATGTGCATATAGCGCCCTATGTGGATGATGTGGCGCAAGCAGATATACAGGCGCGTTCCGGGTTTTTGCCGAAAAGCCCACTCTTGGTGGTGGGACAACAATCGTCATGGGATCTGTCCCGCGCTCCCCAAGACCGTGAGACTCTATGGATACAGGTGCGCTCGGTGCCGTATCAACCCCAGGGCGATGCCTTGCACTCTATCGCGGTCGGGGGATGGGATGTCATTAAAGAAGCATACGCGGACCGGGTGCTGCAAAAGATTGGGGAGTATGCCCCGGGCTTTCGATCCAAGATTCTGGCGCGAACGGTGTTCTCGCCCCTGGACTTGGAACGGGACAACCCCAATTTAGTCGGGGGCGATAGTGTGTCTGGCAGCCATCACTTGGACCAATTCTATTTGTTTCGCCCTTTTCCGGGATGGTCCCGCTATCGCACTCCCATTGCCGGCCTTTGGATGGTTGGGGCGTCAACCTGGCCGGGAGGCGGATTGAACGCGACATCGGGATACTTGGCTGCCCAAGCGATACTGAAAAATGGGTAAGAGAGGACCAGAACTATCAAGACTAGGGGTGGGTCGTGAGGGAATTCAATTGGTCTCTCGTCAACACGGGATGCCGCCTGTCCAGCTGACCGGCATCTGGGATTGATGGCTCGTGCCTATTGTCGGAACATGTGAACGGTAGATGGCGTTGACATGCCCTTTTGTATAGATTTTAGGTAGAGGTTGATCGATATGACACTGGGGCTATCAGACTGATTCGTCTAATTTTCGCCTGCGGGGGATGTGCGACCTACAGCGGTAATTTTTCGCCTCCGTTGGATATCGTTAAAGAAGACTGCCACAATAACCATTGCACCAACGGCCACGAGTTGCCAAAAACTTGCCAATCCCATGATCACGAAGCCATTTTCTAATACACTAATGATGAGTGCACCGATAACAGTGCCTCCGATGCTACCTTCGCCGCCTTGAAGAGTAGTGCCACCAATAACTGCGGCGGCAACGGCGACTAAGAGATATTGGCTGCCCGCCACAGGTGAAGCCGTTTCAAAATGGGCGGTAGACAGATATCCGGCTAATCCGGCGCCTAATCCAGCCAAACCATATAACCAGGTCGTGTGCATAGCGGTATTTACCCCAGCTCGGATAACCGAATCATTGCTCGCGCCATAAGCATAAACATACCGACCAAATCGCGTCCAACTGAGCACGATACCGTAGACGATAACGGTGACGATGGTCATCCACAAGAGCCAAGGTAGTCCAAATCCATTATTGCCCACCGCAAATAAAAATGGTGGAAAATTAGCGATGGGTAGTCCGTTGGAAATTAATTCGGCAATGCCTAAGAAAATTCCCATTGTGCCTAAGGTCACAATTAACGGGTTTAACCGCAACTTTGCAATAACGATTCCATTTATCATACCACCGCATAAGCCTACGGCCAATGCCACAGCAAGCCCAATTACCGATAGCATTATGCCCTGCCCGGTGTGGTAAAAATGGGACATAACAACTCCGGAAATCATTCCTGAAAGAGCAAGCATGGACCCAATTGATAAATCTATTCCTCCAGAGATAATCACCATCGTTTCGCCGAGTGCCAGCAACAAAAAGAGCGCGGTGCTAACCAGTATGCTCTGAGCACTAACCACAGTCAAAAATCCTGGAGCAACAATTCCAAACGCGATAACCAGGAGTAGGAGTATGCCGAAAATCCGAATGTTGCCCATCAAGTACGGGAAGTTTGCACCCAGACGTATTCTGAGTCTGATATTTGTGCTAGGATCAGAACTCTTTGGATGGAGCATTGTTATCGCCTCCTGGTCAATTGTGGTGCTTTGGTTCCTAGGATTTTTGCTTTATTACCACTATACGGCTCTACGGGATCCCACCATGAAGGCCATGATTTCTTCTTGCGAAGTATCCTTTGGATCAGTCTGTGCCACGATTTGCCCTGCACGCATTATGATGACTCGGTCAGCCATCTCCATCATCTGCGGAATATTGTGGGTTACCATGATGACCGTTTTGCCTTCCCGGACTACAGCCATAATGATTTGGTTGAACGAATCGGTTTCCTTGGGGCCGAGTGCTGCCGTGGGTTCGTCCAGCAGCAGCACTGAGGCCTTGAAATGGATAGCTCTCGCCAACGCGACGGCTTGACGTTGACCTCCAGATAAACTACGCACCATAGTGTGAACGGATGGAATGTTAATGCGGACCTGGTCTAGTGTTTCCGTGGCCAGTCGAGCCATTTGTCGCTCGTCTAAAAAGGGAATGCCAAGAACACGGCGGACAAGTTCACGGCCTAAAAACATATTGGCATACACATTGAGGGTATCGGCCAAGGCTAGATCCTGGTAGAGAGACTCAATGCCTAGTTTACGGGCTGCGAAGGGCGATGCAATGTGAATGAGGTGATCATTGAGAAACAACGAGCCAGTATCGGGCAGGGTCACGCCGGACAAAATCTTCATAAAAGTTGACTTTCCGGCGCCATTATCCCCGATGATGGCGGTTAATCCAGGCCCAAATCGCGCAGAGACGTTCTGAAGCGCTCGGATCCCAGCGTAAGATTTGTTTACGTCCTCAATTCGCAGCACTGCCCCATTGTCCATGTGCGCGTCCCTCCTCGACTCTGATTTTAAGTTTATGGGTGCCAAGTCTGATAGATCACGTTGCCCATTTTTGGCAAATTTTGAGGGGTGACTATAATGGGTGGCGGCTGAACGCTACGCTTGATCAGCGATTTGTGGCCTCTAATCGCATCTACCGCATACTGCATGGCCAATGCCCCCATGTGATAGGGTTGTTGCGCGATAAGTTCTTGGATAACCCCTTGTTTCATCAGCGTTACCTCTTGGGGTTCGGCGTCAATTGCGACCAACTTGATCTGACCTCTTTTGCCGACGGCCCGAATCGCCGTACCAACTCCCTGGCCCGTAAAACTGTCGACGGCAAAGATGCCTTTGAGCGTAGGGTGGGCTTTCATAAGATCGGTGGCGATAGCATCAGCTTTACTGCGAGAGTCTTGATCATATTGCATGGGCAGTGTGCTAATATTTGGCGCGTGCGACTTCATCCATGCGTAATATCCGGTTCCGCGATGAATGTCCGAGGTTAGCCCTGCTGACGAGTTGATCACAGCAGTAAGTCCCGTCCCTCCGATGAGTGAGTTCATCGCTTTGGCGCCGTACCGAGATAGTTCCGTATTGCTGGTCGAGATAAAGGATAGGGCGTAAGGCGTGTTATTCATGTCAGCCTGAGTTTGGTTGACAATAATCACGGGGATATGAGCAGCATGAGCCTGCTGCAATTCGGGTTGAAGTGCGGTGCCACTGTCTGCTGACAAAATAATGGCATTCACGTGGCGGGCAATCATGTCCTGTATCAGTGGTGCCTGCTGTTCGTAGTCAAACGTGGACGGGGCGTTTTCGATGAGTTTTACCCCTAGCTTCTTCGCCTCTACATAGGCGCCATGCCATGCTGTCAAAAAATACGGGTCAATATTGTCGCCATTAATGAACGCGACGGTATACGCTTTCTTGGTGTGGCTGGTCGATGCTGATGACGTGCCACAGGCGCTAATTACGGCCGTTGATGAAACTGCGATTGCCGCACCGAGAATTTTCTTGCTTAACGAGGACATAGTAATTCATCTCTCCTTATCAAGGGTGTGAGACTCTTATACCGAAACTCATCGCTAGATACTTACTCAGATGTCTAAGCCAACCTGCCCGCTAGATCGTGTGGAAGTTGTGAGACTGGCATTTATTTGCAATAGCCCAGCACCAATGCTAGCGGCAGGACGAACTACGGCATTCTGTACGGAGATGGGCCTAAGATGCCGGACAAATCCGCCTTGTTGTAGTGCGCTGTTCAAGGTCGGGATAACATGGCCGCTAATTGCTTCCCCCTGGGGACCGCCGATGATGACTACCTCGGGCTCCATGACGTTAACGATGTCAACTGTTGCTTGTGCTAAGAACCGTAAGCCTGGCTTCCACTGATCCCAATGGGGTGAGGTTTTGGTTTGTAGTAACTGAGCAAACTGCTCAACCGACAGATTGGCGTTAGAAGCTGCTCGACCGAGCGACCATACGGATTCTAGGCATCCTTGCCTGCCGCAATCGCAGGCTGGTTCCTGAGCTACCTTCACGTGCCCGATTTCACCAGCGTTTCCTAAGAAACCGGTCCAGATTCGGTTGTCAATGACCAGCGCCCCTCCAATTCCGGCCGAAAAATATAAATAGAACAGGGACGACGGTGCTTCCGCGTTGAGTGCCCACACTTCGGCCAGGGCCGCAGCATGGCTATCTTTAATCAAGGTCACTGGACAATTCATGAGTTCGTTCAGTCGTTGTTGCACCGGAACAAATGCCCATCCTGGGAAATTTGGCGGGTGGGATATAGCTCCATATCTGAAGTCGATTGGTCCAGGAGAGGCAATACCTAAACCAGCGAATCGTGACAAAGGCACATCAGCCTGTTTTAGGAATTCCTGGGTGAGAGTTGCAATATGCCTTAAGACGGTATCCGGATGGATGGATGACGAGGATTCCGCCGTGTGCGCCAGGCTGTTTCCTTCCAGATCTATCAGATTAAGCTCAAAGCCAGTGCGGTCTAATAGTATCCCAACAGCATAGAGCCCTCTTGGATTAATTTTGATCGACTCCGCCCGTTTACCTGCCGATTGATTGACGAGACCGTCGCTGACAACTAGATTCATGTCGAAAAGCTCGCTCACGATATTTGACACTGTCTGAAAGGAAAGGTCGGTTTGTTGTGTCAGTTGCCGACGCGTTGTGGATCCAGCGTGGCGAATGGTGCGGAATACCGTGCGCTGATTGGCGTAACGGAAAGCTTCGTCTTGTGGAAATGCCATTGTAACCTCTCCTGAGCTAAGAGACTTATCTTTCTAGTCAAACAATAACAGTAATAGTTATATTAGTCAATAGAGTGTGATATATTCTAATCGCTTTAATTATGATGTATGAGAGTATAGTCCGATAGCTACTATTGGAGGGCTCACCATATTTAGAGATTCTGGGGCGTGGTTCTCAATAGAAAGGGGGTGGAGTGTGAACCGTCTCTGCACCTTTGAACGTGCGATGATGGGCAGTGGTGCAAAGTTGCGGATTCATGCCGTTATCGGATCCCGAGGAGCGATGCTGGTGGATACGGCTATGCGGGGCTATGAGTCATTGGTAAAGGAGGCTGTAACCAGTGTGGGTCGGCTGGGCCGAGACGTCACATGGATTGTTAATACGCATGCGCACCATGATCACATGGGACTCAATTCGTTTGCTCAAAAGCTTACGGGGGCACGCATCGCGGCCCATGTGCATGGTCGCGCCTGGATTAGGGACCCCTTGATTAATTACCGAGAATTTGTACTGCAATTTCCCGATCTCATCAAGGACACACCCGCAACCCGTGAAGAGGTTTTCAATACCTTAGGAGAGGGAACCGAACTCGATATGGGCATTAAAGGAGGCGAGCACTTTTATTTGGGCGATACCGATGTCGAAGTGGTGAGCCTTCCGGGGCACGTCTTGGGGGAAGTTGGCCTTCTTGTTAGGGAGGACCACACGCTGATTTTGGGTGACGTGTTGATTGGGCTGGATCTTCCCATGTTCCACGGATACGTTCACCCGGTCGCATACCGACAATCCCTTCAACGCCTACGCGAATTAGTTGCGTCGGGAGCCGTTCGCCACGTGGTCACAAGTCACTTGCCCGCTATAGAAGGATCGCAAGGTATCATTGGTATGGTTGACGAGCGACTGTGCGAGGTGTCTAGTATCGAGTCGCTTATTCTGGAGATGCTCAATCGCGGTCCTACGAGCGTTGAAGACATCTGGTTATTTGTTTCGCAGGCCAAACACAAACGCGCCGAGTTTCGGGGATTGGCGATGGTTCAAGGGCATCTGGAGGATCTCACAGCACAGATGCGTATTGTCCGGGAGCATGGTCGGTATTGCCTAGCATAACAGTGTTATCCCACATCACTTAAGAAGAAGGGCGGGGCGGATTCCATGGAAGCGTGGGTAGTCGGCGGAACATCAGGTATTGGTGCGGCCGTGGTTGAAGCATTGAAAGATCGCGGGGTGAGGGCTCTGATCATGTCCGAGGATGTTGATGCCGGACCTCGCTACCATGAGCGTAGTCAGCATTTTGAATTACTAGACCTCGCCGCTCCGCTTGAAAGGGTGGGCTCACGCGCACAACAATTGCTAGAGCAGTATGGGCTTCCTATTTATCTCTTTGTATCGGCTGGTTTGACTCGGGAGATCGCTGCGATAGACACGTCTGAAGCCGATTGGATGTTATTGGCACATGTCAATCTTTTGGGGATTGCACAACTTTGCAATACGGTAGCACGAGCATGGCGCGATGACCCGCAAGATGAGTGGCAGCGCCACATCGTGATACTGGGGTCGGCTAACGCCATGCGGCCGTTACCGTCCCAAGGTGCGTATAGTGTCATGAAAGCGGGCCTTCATGCTTATGCTAAGTGTCTAAGCAATGACGTGGCGGCGTCGCGCGTACGGGTTAATGTCGTAGTTCCAGGCGCCATTTGGACGCCCATGAATGAGCCACTATTTCCCGATAATCCTAGCGATCCTGGTCGTAGGCGCGTGGCTGAGTCTGCCCTGGCCGGACGATGGGGGGATGCCAAAGAAGTGGCCGCCGTCGCGGTATGGACCGCTTTAGATAGCCCGTCATTTCTTATGGGAACAGAGGTAACGGTTGATGGCGGGTTCCTGGCAAAACGTTGATCCGAAAATACACGATGTGAAAGGATGATGATGGAGTTGATACGTCTGGCGGAGATTATTCCCGAATCACGACCCTCGGTTTTTTGGACCATGCTAAGGCAATTAGGCGTCACTGAAGCGGTCGGGGTGCTGCCTCGGAGCCCTATGGATTGGAGGCGGGTAACTATTGACAATCCCTGGGATTACACGCCTTTGGCGGTCTATAAACAGATGGTGGAAGAGGAGGGTCTAACGCTTACAGCAATTGAAGATAATCCGCCCATGGATCGGCTTCGCTACGGCGTGGCGGGTGCCGAAGAGGAGTTTGACCAGGTTTGTCAGTTCGTGGAAAATCTCGGCAAACTGCAAATCCCTATTTGGTGCTACAATTGGGCGGCCGCCATTAATTGGCAGAGAAGCTCCTCGCGAGTGCGTGGTCGGGGTGGTGCGATTGTGTCGGGATACGACCACAATCTGGTGGGCGCAAACCCGCCCCCATTGATGGGTCCCATTGATGCGGACACCTTGTGGCGTACCTTGGAGAATTTTTTGAAGCGCATCGTGCCGGTGGCCGAGAAAGCCGGCGTTAAGCTAGCCCTGCACCCTGATGATCCTCCGATATTACCGGAAATTCGGGGCGTTGCCCGTATTATGAATAATGTAGATGCGTTTTATCGCCTCATGGATCTGGTACCAAGTGAGGCAAATGGTGTGACCTTATGCCAAGGGAACTTCACGTTAATGACATCGGATCTTCCGCTAGTCATTCACGAGTTAGGGAGCATGGGTCGTGTCTACTTTGTCCACTTTCGTGATGTTCGAGGGACGCCGGAAAAGTTTGTGGAAACCTTCATTGACGAAGGCCAAACCGATATGGCGCAGTGTATGCGGGCATATCGGGATATAAGTTTTGACGGCATTATGCGAAGTGACCATACGCCGACGCTTGCGGGTGATGACGCCGAAGTGCCTGGATATTCAACCTATGGAAGACTTCATGCGATTGGATATATGGCCGGACTGAGAGACGCGGTGCTGTCGGAATCCCAGGGAACGGCGGTCTAGCCTTTTATCACCTTTTGGGGATGGTTCAAGGATGGAGATTGCCGGGACAGGGGGGATGATCTTGAGTTACTTGGGCGTCGATGTGGGCACCTCATCCATCAAGGTGGGGTTGTTGGAGGACGACGGTTCGTGGATCGTCAAGTCGGCACCCGTAGCGGGAGCCGATGAATCGTTGCGGACTGGGCTTATGGATCCAGAGCAGTGGTGGGCTGCAACGGTGGATGCCCTCCAAATTTTAGGTAGAGAGCGATCATTGAATGACGTGCAAGCGGTAGCAGCCATCGGCAATACACCAACCTTGATTTTGGTGGGCGAGCGCGGAGTGCCGGTTTATCCTGCGCTGTTGTGGAGCGATACGCGTGCCAGCGAGGAAGCCCAGATACTAAGCGGGCAGCGAGAGTCATCTCAATGGGAAAATATCTACGGGGGATTTATACCGATTTCGGCTGCCTATCCCTCGGCAAAATTGCTATGGCTTCTCCGGCATGAACCTGGTGTGGTTTCCCGGGCTAGACAAATTCTTCAACCCAAGGACTTTATCAATTATCGGTTGACGCGTGTGATGGCGAGTGATCATTGGAGCGCCAAAGGCATCGTAAGCATCGGTCGCGATAAGGACACTAGGCCACTGGAAGTGCTTGGCTTGGATCCGTCGCTAGCCCCGCACTGCTTTCGCCCTATCGACGTAATTGGGGCAATAACTGGTGAGGTAAGTGATAAAACTGGCCTCGCGCGCGGGATCCCGGTTATGGCCGGGTGGAGTGATACCTTGGGAGCCGTACTGTCGATGGGACTTAGCGAGGAAGAAGGTTTCATTTTAAGCGGAACCTCGGAAAGTATTGGTGTCATCACGCGCCAGGCCCCGTTAGAAACGCATGCGACGTTATGTGCGCCGGTCTGGGACAGCGGGTTATATATTGTTTATGGGCCTACATCAACTGGCATGTCTACGATTCGATGGGCCGATTCGCTGTGTAAAGGTGTTGTTGAAACTCCGACCGACTTGCCATTTGAAACCAAAGGGCCTATTTTTGTGCCATTTATCATGGGGCAGAGGAGTCCTTTGTGGAACGATGAGGTGCGTGGTGCGTGGTTCAATGTTGACATTCACACCAGGCCGGGTCAATTGTACGATGCCGTCGTCGAGGGTGTTGCGGCGTCAGAGCGTGACGTACTTGATGCGGTCCAGCACCTTATGGGCATCCGGTGTCGTCGGATTGTGGTAGCGGGCGGGGGAAGTGGGTTAGAGCGATTGAATCAATGGCGTTCTGCCATCTTTGAACTGCCTCTGACAGAGGTGGCGGGCGAACCGGTACTCGGTGCCAGCTTGCTGGCATACTGGGGGAAGCATCCCCATGAGTTCCCAGCCCGAATGGCCGAGCGGCCAACCAGACGTGTCTTGCCTTTAAGCCCTTCGGCCCAAGGTCGTTATCAAACATACCTTCAAGCTCGTGCTGCGGTCATTGCCTACACCGAGGAAGTGAAGGGAGCGTTCCCCTATGCCTGACGTATTTGACCGGATGAAGAATCAGCGGATAGTGCCCGTCATTCGATCCAGGTCTCGTGATGGGGTGCTGGCGATGGTGGGTGCGCTGGCTGAGGCCGGCCTATCCGTTATTGAATTGACTACGACGATTCCCAACGTGTTTTCCCTAATTGTCGAATCTCGCAGACTTTTTCCGGAGATCGCGATTGGATTGGGAACGGTGCGCCGTATCGATCAGGCTCAGCGTGCGGTCGATGCAGGTGCATCCGTACTGATTACCTACAAGGCATCGGAATCGTTAGCCCTCTTCGGAAAGAGTCACGGTATTCCATACATTTTGGGTGCGGCTACGCCCACGGAGGTAGATCATTGCTTGGAGTGGGGAAGTCCTCTCATCAAATGGTTTCCTGCCAGCGTGCATGGACCGCAAATTCTTCGGGATCTACTTGGTCCGATACCTGAGGCTCAGTTTTTTCCGACAGGCGGGATTGCGTTGGAATCCGTGCCCAATTGGCTGGCCGCAGGTGCGGTGGCTGTGGGAGTGGGCAGTGATTTGCTGAAAGACGGGAGGGATCTTCATGAACTAACGACCCGAACCAGACTCGCGATACAACAAACGAAGCTTTACCATTAAACAATATTAGAGGGAGACCCCAAGGCGGGGGCTGCACCCACAGGCATGAAAATATTTCTCAACGGAGAGGAATGGATCAGATGCGTGGTTTGCAAATCAGGGGTCCGAATGACGTCGACATTGCCGAGATCCCCATGGAGACCATGGGTAGCAACCGGGTACGAGTTCATGTGGACTTGGTAGGACTGTGTGGTACGGACTTTGCCTTAACGTCTGGGACGTTAGGCTTGAATACCCTACCCGTAGTGCCCGGGCATGAAGTGGTTGGAACGGTCAAGGAGTCAAGCAGTTCCCAGTTTATCGTAGGCGACATGGTCGTGCTAGACCCTTTGATGAACTGTGGAACTTGTTGGGCCTGTCTTAAGGATCGGCCCCAATGGTGCAGTCAGGTTGGAGTGGTGGGGGTGGTTCGTAATGGGGGTGCCTGTGAGGAGCTTGTATTGCCTTCGCATCAATGGATAGTCTTGCCTCCTGGGGTGTCTCTCGAGGCCGCAGTGCTCATCGAACCCGTTCACGTGGCTCAAACGGTGTTAGACGTGGCGGGTTCAGTAGTACCTGAACACGTTCTCGTGATTGGCACGGGTGCTCTGGGCCTGATTATTATTGAGTCCCTTCAGCACCAGTGGCCACACGCTCGTATTGTCGCTTACGACGCTGTGGCTGAGCATCTGGACCATGCGCTAACCATAGGTGCAATGCGGTTAGAGGACAAGGACAGTGGATCATTTGAACTTGTCATCGATGGGGTGGGTGCGTTGGCGTCCATGGAGCTTGCGGGCACGGCGGTCCGGCCGGGTGGTCACATCGTCGTGTATGGCGTCCCTAAAGCTCATGTCAGCATTCCAAAGGCTGACGTGTTGTTCCGAAAAAATGTGGCGGTCAGTTTCAGCCGTCTTTACAGTCACGATTTCGATCACGCCGTGAAGTGGGTTGCAGACGGCATTATCAGACCCGAAGAAATTGTCTGCGACCGATTGAGCTTGGATGAAGCGGCGGTATTTTTATCGGAGTCCCGCTGGAATCGGCCGGAACGTTGGGGCAAAACCCTCATTCAGATGAACTAGATCTCCATGGGGCAGTGCCGAGGCGCTTTTGCCAACATGTTCGGCGAACGTTAGGAGTGATTAGGGATGACGACTAGTAGACCAGTAGTCATAGTGACCGGAGCTAGCCGCGGCATAGGCCGGGCTATTGCCTTCGACCTCGCGCAAAACGGGTATACGGTGTGGTTAGTTGCCCGCGAAGAAGCCAGATTGGATCCGGTGGCGTCGGCGATTCGCCAAGCGGGTGGCCAGGCAGAGCAGTTTGGCATAGATCTCACGCGAATAGAGCATGTTCCTGCGCTGATAAATGCGGTTATGACGAAGTCGGGGCGCATCGATGGCCTGGTGAATAATGCGGGTATGACTCGCCGCGGGAAACTCACGGAGGTCACGCCCGAGGACTACGACGCCGTCATGGCCTTGAACGTGCGAAGCCTCCTGTTTCTGACTCAAGGGGTCCTATCGTCTATGCACAAAGGAGGAGCCATTGTTAATGTAGCCTCGTTGAATGCGTTTGACGTCATCAAGGGAGCGGGTTTATACGCGGCCAGTAAAGCCGCGGTTGTGCAGCTGACGCGCGGCTTAGCCATTGACGCGGCCGAACAAGGTGTGCGCGTCAACGCGATAGCTCCCGGGTTTATTCATACAGATTTTAATGCGGCATTATGGGAAAGAAGAGAGATGCGGGATTGGGTCGAAACCAACACCCCGCTGAGACGATTAGGAACTCCGGAAGATATTGTGGGTAGTGTTCGATTTCTTCTCGGTCGCGATAGTGCCTTCATCACCGGCGAAGTTCTGGTTGTGGATGGAGGGTTCCTACCGACTCGCATGTGGCCGCTGTAACAATAGCCAGGACGCATCGATGCTCGGCAGTACTCCATTGGCGATGGATCGGTTATCGTTGCAAAGAATTGGAATTGAACCCGTTTTGGTCCAATAGTTCGATTCACCCAGTTTCACAAGCACCAATAAGCCTGGCGAGCCCCGAGATTACAGGATTGATAAAGACCGACATGGATGTACGCGTGCCACTCGGAATCTTGACCTCGGACATCATGATAAGTAGCGTGGGCCCAACCCTGGCATAGATGGTCGGCCGCTTTAGCTTTCAGCGGGAGAGCGGGGATCCGAAAACTGGATTGCACGAATTGACCTACCACCCGGCGTGAAATCCTGGGTTGAACAACGCCTGTGTCCCCGCGATTCGACTTGACGGACGTCAAACCACCCTTCTTTCTTTTTTTATATTGAAGGGTTGTCTCTTCGTGCTCACTATGCTAAATTGCTAACGTAATTGATAATCGTTTAATGATTATCAATTAGACAGAAAATTATAAGCAGAGCGTCCGATAACCTTGCTATTGGGAGGATGTTCATTATGAGAGTTTCACGCGTAGTAGTTTCGAGCGCGTTGGCACTGGCGACGATTGGGTTGGTGGCCGCGGGATGTGGGGCAACTGCTTCGTCGAGCGGGAGCACGTCCACGCCAGCGTCGGTTCCGAGCAGTTTTCCGAAGGCCACCCCATCAGCCGCGATTGCGGCGGGCTATGCCAACAGTCCGATTCCGATTACCCAATCGGCGTATGCCCACTTTAAGAAGGTTAAGGGTCCTTATGTGGTTGGGTTTGCCAATTCGAACATGGGGAACACCTGGCGTGCTCAAAGTCTCAAGGACCTGCAGTCCTTGGTTACCAAGTACAAGGCTAAAGGCGTCGTGTCGAAATTGATCGTGGCCAATGCGAACAATAGCGTGACCACACAGATTTCACAAATTCAGGACATGATTGCCGAAAAGGTGAATCTCATTTTGGTCAATGCGGCGTCTGAAACAGCGCTAAACCCCGTAATCGAGAAAGCCTACAAGGCGGGCATCGTCGTTGTCGGCTTTAATAATATTGTGAGCAGTCCCTATGCGGAAAATCGCGATATTAACCAAGCCAAGTTTGGTGCCTCCATGATGCAAGGGCTCGCACAGCTCCTGCACGGGAAGGGCAATATCGTCATGGTCGAAGGCATTGCCGGCGCTGCTGGCAGTACCATTCGCGAAAATGCTGCCGAAGCCGTTCTGAAGAAGTACCCGAATATCCATATCGTGGCGAATGTATCCGGCGGCTGGACGGAAACAGGCGCTAAGACTGCCATGCTGCAAGTGTTGGCCACCCATCCGCAAACAATTAATGGGATTTGGCAACAAGGTGGCATGACGATGGGCGTGATTCAGGCTCTGCAACAGGCTCACCGACCGCTCGTGCCCATTACCACCACCGGCATGAACAATGCGATTGAGTTCTGGCACAGCCACCTGAAGTCGGGGTACAAAACGGTGGGGACTACAGACGCGCCGGGAGGTTCAGCTGTTGCCCTTCGCGTAGGCATTCGCATCTTGGAAGGACAACATCCATTACTCAATGCCATCTTTACTAACCCACCGGTATACAACAATGCCACCATGAGTAAGTACTATACAGCGGGGGCCAGTCCGACATCGTGGATTGATCCTCCGACCCTTCAGTACATTCCGTCGGCGACTTTGTCCCAGTTCTTCTCGAACCCTAAGCCAACTCTATAGGCATCAACGAAGGAAGGAAGCCCATGAATCTTCTTGACGTCAAGGATCTCAATAAATCGTTCGGGGAAACGCAAGCCTTGGCTGGTTGTTCGTTTACCTGCTCTGCGGGAGAAATCCATGGAATTGTGGGAGAGAATGGATCGGGCAAGTCCACGCTGGTTAAGATTCTCAGTGGGATATTGCAACCCGATTCGGGTCATCTATTGGTTCGCGATGCTCCCGCCCACCTTACTACGATCACACAAGCGCGGAGATTAGGTATCGTCAGTGTTCCACAAGAGATTCTGGTGGTTCCGGCTTTGTCGGTTTTAGAGAACGTCTACCTTGGGCGGGGTGGGTTATTTTCTGGCCCGCCCAAGGCAGAATTTTTGGAAACCGCCAAGCAGTTATTTTCTGAACTATCGGAGACGCCTGTTAATCTGACTGCAACGGTTGAGGATTTGCCGCTATCCAAACAGCAGCTCGTGGTCATCGTTCGAGCCCTCGTTTCGGAACCAGATATGTTGATTTTGGACGAATCGACCTCTGCGCTAGATGTATCGGACCGCGACCGCCTCTTCGAGTTTCTTCGCGCACGTCGCAATGCGGGTAAGTCCGCGATTTTCATTTCCCATCGGATTGATGAATTGCAAGGATTGGCGGATGTCCTGACCATTATTCGCAACGGGAAATCCGTAAAGACTCTTAATGCCCAGGAGGCGTCCGTTGATGTCGTGGTGCGATTGATGTCGGGGACCGAGCGAGTTGACTCTGCCCGAGACGCGGCGGTGGAGCCGTGGCGGTTCTTGCGCGATGCCGATGCGCAACTGGTATTGCGAGCCGAAAACGTGGTGTTCGCGGCAAATACCCCGCCGATTAACCTGGAACTCTATAAGGGCGAAATCGTTGGATTGGCTGGTTTGGAAGGCCATGGCCAGGAACGCTTTCTACAGACGCTTGCCGGGCTTTCCCAGGTCGTGTCTGGCCACGTGGCTAAGGTGACCGGTAATGGCGAGGTGCTCATTAGAAATCTTCAGGAAGCCTACAAAGAACACGTGTCGTATGTGCCTCGTGACCGTAAGACCGAAGGCTTGTTTCTCAAACTGCCGATTATAGACAACTTTGCGATGCCACTGTATTCGGGGCTCATCCGGCGTGGCGAAATGACCAAGCTGCTGCAGGGCTTTAAGGAAAAGTTGAGCATGCGATTTGACAACGAACACCAAGAGGTTCGGTCATTAAGTGGGGGGAACCAGCAAAAAGTCGTGCTCAGCCGGTGGTTGGCCACCAGACCGGAAGTGCTCTTGCTGAACGATCCGACCCGGGGTGTTGATATCCCGACCAAACACGATTTGTATCGCCTGTTTAGGGACCAGGCCCAGTCGAATGTCGCGATTGTTTTGCTTTCTACGGATTTGCAGGAGCTCATAGAACTCTGTGACAGAGTGCTCGTGTTTCGCGATGGTCAATTGTTCTCGGAACTGGATCGCCAAGTTCTGGAACGTGAGCGTTTGATGTCTGCCATGTTTGGGAAGGCGGTGTAGCCATGGCAACGTCTCATCTTCAAGTGCCCCAGTCTACGTCTGATCCCGTTGGTCTGCACCGATTGTCCTTCAAGAAGCTTCCCTATATGTGGGTCGCGATCATCTTGTTCGTAATTTTGGCGACACTTAATACGATCGCGGAACCAAACTTGTGGTCGATCGCCGTACTAGGAGGAACGGTCGCGTCGGCGGCCCCATTGGTACTGGTCGCATTGGCGGAAACACCGGCGATCTTGATGGGGAATGGCTCGTTAGACATCTCGGTGGGGCCTCTCATGAGTGTGGTCAACGTGGTTGTCATCCTGTTAATTGGACGGAACCTTTCGTCACCCTGGGATGTAGTGGGCGTGGCCCTTCTAATCGGGTTGGCTTCGGGGTTGCTTAACGGGGTGTTCGTGGGATGGCTGCGCATTCAACCCATTGTGGTCACATTTGCGACCTATACAATATATTCCGGTCTTGCTACCCACCTACTACCTCAACCGGGGGGTTCCATTCCCACATGGTTGTCGAATTGGACCGGATCGATCGGCCCCGTCCCGACTAGCCTGATCGTCATTCTTGCGGCCGCCGCACTGTGGGTAAGCCTTTCTAAGACCCGATTTGTCCGGGGCATTTACGCTATCGGGGGTGACGAGCGCGCCAGCTATGTGAGTGGGGTACCGATTGTAGCGGTGCGTATTATGGCCTTTATGTTCACAGGGCTTTTGACATCGGTGGCTGCGCTGATGCTGACGGCGGAGATTGCGTCGGGTGACGGCAATATTGGGACACCCTTTACGCTCATGGCCATTACCGCAGTGGCTTTGGGCGGAACCAGTTTGCTGGGGGGGCGGGGTGGCATTTTAGGGTCAATCATCGGGGCATTTGATGTATTTTTCATCAACAATGTTATAACGGTATCACATCTTTCGGTGTATTGGCAGGATGTGGCTTACGGAACGATTCTAATGGCGGCCATCGTTATTAATGCGGTGACATCGCGGACCAGGAGGGCGGTCTAATGGTGAGGATCGACGGGAGACGACCCCCTTTTTTGACACAAGTTAATCGATCCCGGGCCATCTGGATTTCGTATGCGCTGGTAATTTTGTTATTCCTGGCGGGCAGCGTGACGATAGCGGGATTTTCAAAGCCGTCGAGCGTCCTTTCCATGCTGGTCCTGGCTTCCTTTACAGGAATCGCTGCCATGGGTCAGAACCTGGCACTGTTATTAGGCGGGATCGACATGTCGATACCCTACATCATTACGATGGCGGACATTTTGATCCCCTATTTTTCCAATTTGCACCTGCCTTTTATTGCAAGTTTAGCTATCGTATTGGCCATTGCGGTCGTGGTGGGGGTTGCCAATGGCTTCTTGTCCGCGGTACTGCGCTTGCATCCATTGATTATTACCCTGGGGACAGGTTACATCGTGGATGGCGCGATGTACGTGCTGACCCAGGGGGTGCCCTCTGGATCGGCTCCACCGTTTCTTGTCTCTATGGTCTCTTTGGGTAGCCACGCATTTGGCTTTCATTTTCCACCGGTCATATTGGCCTGGATTGTCCTGGCGGGCATTTTAATCTGGGGCCTTCGCGGCACGAAGTGGGGGCGACAAATCTATGCGGTGGGTGCAAACGTCAAGGCGGCAGAATTGAGCCTGGTCAGTCGTGTGAAAGTGTGGACCTATGCTTATGTATCGTCTGCCATTCTGGCAGCGTTAGCGGGGGTTCTATTGTCCGGTTTCTCCGGAAGCGGATATTTTGGCATCGGCAACCCGTACCTCTTCATTTCGGTTGGAGCCGTGGCGATTGGCGGCACAAGCCTCTTAGGAGGTTCAGGAAGCTACGTGGGCACGATTGCCGGCGTGTTGGCGTTGACGGAAATTTCTTCGATGCTTATTGGTTTTAACATTGGACCGTCCCGCCAAGAGATCTTTTATGGCCTCATTGTTCTCCTTATGATTACCGTTTATGGGCGGGATCCCCATGTGAAAAATCGCTTGTGACGACCTGGGGCGAAGTTGGTTTTTGAGGATGAATCACTTTGAGCCATCGGCAAGAAAGGCGGATGTACTTCATGAGAAGCCACTTTGACATTTCTTTACCCATCCATGAAGGATTGGTCACCTATGAAGGCAATCCGGCCCCAGCCCGTGAATGGCTCACGCATCTCGAAAAAGGCGATGCGGCTACGGTGTCGCATTGGGCCATCGGGGCCCATGCCGGAACCCACGTTGATGCCCCTTCCCATTTCTTAGCGTCAGGGGCCAGCGTCGATGAGCTGCCCTGGGACCATTTCTGTCGCCCGGTCTATGTTTACGACTGCGAAGGTACGTCGCTGATTGATGGCGCAGTAATTGACCGCATGTGCCGGGACGTTGTCGTGGATTGGTCGCGGACCGGTGTATTATTCCACACCAGCAACTCGGCTAACTTGACCAAGCCATTTCATTCCCAATTCGTCGCTCTGAATGCGTCGGGCGCTCAAGCCGTGGTGGACCACAATATTCCGTTGGTGGGGATTGATTATCTCAGTATTGAGGCTTTTGGAAACCCGTTGTTCCCGGTCCATAAAATCCTTCTGTCGCGCAACGTGGCTATTATTGAAGGGTTGGACTTAAGCGGGGTTGGCGCGGGCCCATACGAACTCCAGTGCTTGCCCATAAAGCTTATGGGGGCCGATGGAGCCCCCGCCCGGGCCGTCTTGCATCGGGAGGTAGGTCAATAAATAATGGAAGCTATTGTTTGGCACGGTCGACGCGATGTGCGTTGGGAGGAAGTCCCCGAGTCGCGCGTCCCTGGGGTGGGCGAAGTTCGCGTGCGAGTCGCATTTGCAGGAATCTGCGGTACCGACTTGGAGGAATATCTTGATGGCCCTATTTACATTCCGGTGGATGCGCCCCATTCTTTGACAGGTCGACAGGCCCCGCTCATCTTGGGCCATGAATTTTCTGGCGTGGTGGATGTGGTGGGGGAAGGAGTTTCGACCCTTGCGGTCGGAGACCATGTGGCCGGCGACTGTTTAATATATTGTCAGCATTGTCCTGAGTGCCGGAGCGGGCGCTTTAACTTATGTGCGAATTTAGGTGCATTGGGCCAGATGGCTGACGGGGGACTCGCCGAATTTGTCACCGGCCCCGCCTATAGCTTCGTGAAGGTCCCGGACCCGGTGCCGCTGGATCACGCGGCTCTGGCCGAGCCGCTGGCCGTAGCCGTACGGGGGGTGAGCCGCACCAACCTGGAACCGGGCGATGGTGTGCTCGTTACGGGCGCAGGTACGATTGGCCTATTCGTCCTTCAGGTGGCGCAGCGTCGGGGGGCGGGGTCGGTCACCGTGGTCGAGCCCCATAGGGGTCGCCGGGAACTTGCTGAACGCCTGGGCGCGAGTGTGGCGGTGCCCTCACTCAAAGAACTTTCCGCCAGCGAAAGGTTTGATTGTGCGGTTGAGTGTACCGGTCGGCCTGACGCGCAACGGGGTGCGATCGCGCTCATTCGCCCCAAAGGACGGGTGGTGCTGGTGGGTATTCCAACAGAGTCTACGTGTTTGGACACATTGATGATGATTAACGGGGAGAAGGAAATTGTTGGGTCACTGAGTCATTTGGCTTTGGACGATTTTGCTGCGGGTGTCGCCCTCATGAGTCAGGGAGACGTTCAAGTGGACCCCTTGATTTCGCGCCGCTATCCCTTGCGAGAGGGTGTGCGCGCTCTAGAGGCGCTGCAGCACCCCGAAGACGATTTAGTGAAGATCTTGTTAGTTCCGGGCACAGGCGAACCGGTCCAGAGGATAAAGGGAGGTGAAAACAGTTAGCGTGGACGAGCACCTGCCAATTTCAGTGAAATCTTTACGGAATGAGGCCCGAGACAAACTGCGTCGATGGATTATGGCCGGCCAGATTCAACCGGGTGAACGCATAATCGAAACCGATATTGCGCGCCAGTTCGGCACCAGTCAGGGTCCCATCCGGGAGGCATTGGCCAGACTGGAAGAAGATGGGTTAGTCCGTCGGCTTCCCTATAAGGGTACCTATGCCACGGAGATTATCCCACAGGAGATCTACCATACTTTTCGTCTCAGGGCGCAAATCGAGTGTAATGGTTTAGAGTTGACCATGGGTCGCATGACCGATCAGCAACGGTATGATCTGGCAGATATTGTGGATCAAATGCGTCAGGCGGCCACTGAGCACAAGGACGACTACTTTCATCAAGCGCAGTTGGATATGGCGTTTCACGGCCATCTTATTGACTGGACTGGCGTACGGGTCTACCAGCGTGCCTGGCACTCGTTGGAATCTTCCATCCAGCGGTTTCTAAACATCGTCCACCCGTCGTTCTTTGCGAATAATCGAGGGATGGTCATCCAGCAGCATGTGGAACTTTTGAGCATTTTTCAATCGGGAAATGTGGACCGGGCCAAAACCGCGATGCGCGAGCATATCATGTTGATTTGGGACAAAATGGGCCCGGAATTGCTGGGAACAGACCGGATTGATCCTAAGCGCGTCCGCAGTTTAGATGTTGCCGATCCGGATGGGGACGAAGCGTCTTCTGATGAAGCGCCCGTTCGATTGTAGACATTGAGAGCGCGGTGCGAAGCGTCGGAGGAGGAGTAACATTGAAAATCACGCGGGTCGCAACGGCTGTGGTCGAGGCGAATTTTGACTGGACTATCATCCGTGTCGAGACCGACAATGGCATGGTGGGGTGGGGTGAGGCATTTTTCGCACCGGGACTGACCTCCACCCTTAGAGAGTTGGGTGAGTTCATTCGAGGTCGCGATCCGCGCGACATCGAACCGATTCGCCGAGACATGGCGCAGGCGGCTTCTGCAGCTGGGGCGGGCGGTCAAGTGCATCACGCCATTACAGGTATTGAGGCGGCATTGTGGGATATTCTCGGTCAGCACCTAAAGGCACCATTATGGCAAGTCTGGGGTGGGAAATTTCGTGACCACGTCGCCATTTATTGCGATTGCCATGGAGGGGATGCGCTCGAGAGTTTAGATAGCCTCTTACAACCACGGGAATTGGAGTGGGATAAAAGTCGCAGTCAGTGGAACGCGCAGCCTGGCACGGCTACCCGTGATGTCCTGGCCGAATATACAGCCGAAGCCTATGTGAAAAAGGCTTTGCAACAGGTGGAAAAAGGATTCACGTTTCTCAAATTTGACCTGGACATTCCCAATCCATACAGCCTCGATCGGTACCATCGGCGATTAAGTGTAGCCGAAGTCCCCTATTTGGCTCAGTTGATGGTAGATGTTCGCCACGCTATAGGGACCGAAGTCGAGTTGGCGGTCGACTGTCACTGGAAATTCTCGCCGGATTCAAGTATTCAGTTGGCGCGGGCATTAGAGCCGGCCCAATTAGCCTGGCTGGAAGATCCGGTCCCCCCGTACAACCTGGACGCATTAAAATATGTTCGCGACCACAGCCCTGTTCCTATTTTGAGCGGCGAGAATCTCTATGGAAGCCATGAATTTCGGTCATTATTCGAGCGTCAGGCGGTTGCCATTGTCGCGCCTGATTTTCAAAAAGTTGGTGGACTGGCAGAAGGACGCAGCATTTGCCACCTGGCGGACCAGTACTTCTTGCCGGTAGCACCGCATAACATCGCGAGTCCCATCGGCACCATGGCCTCTGTTCACATTGCTGCGTCTATCCCCAACTTTCTTGCACTGGAATGGCACTCCTCCGACGTGCCTTTTTGGTCCGATATGATTCACGACGGGGATCTTATTCACCAAGGTCTGATCGCAGTGCCTTCTCGACCGGGGTTGGGTGTCACTCCTAACGAGCACACCATGCGGCTTTACGCGAAGCCTGGAGAGCCTTTTTTTGAGTAGTACCACCTTGTTCTGGGGAGGACGCGAACTCGATGCACATTTCCGCAGTAGAAACCATAAGACTGGGGGAATTCCCTAATCTCTGTTTTGTGCGAGTGCACACCGACCAGGGCTTGATTGGCTTGGGTGAGACGTACTTTGGAGCCGAGGCGGTGTCGGCTTGGGTACACGAGAATGCAGCGCCTACGCTGTTGGGAGCGGACCCGCTGGCGATTGAACGACACTGGCAAAATCTTGTGGGATTTGTGGGTTCTCGCAGCACTGGGGTGGAGAACCGCGGGCGATCTGCCGTGGATATTGCGCTCTGGGACCTCTTGGGGCAGGTGACTGGACAGCCGATCTACCAACTTTTGGGTGGATCGATGCGCGATTGTATCCCCGTCTATAATACTTGTGCCGGGTACCATTATGTGCAAAAAGTTCCGAAAAATGCCCATTTGCCGGTGGGGAACTGGGGGGAGGGACTAGCGCGAGGCCCTTACGAGGATCTAGAAGGGTTTTTATATCATGCGGATGAATTGGCCCAGAGCCTTCGGGACGAAGGCTTTATGGGCATGAAAATTTGGCCCTTTGATATGGCCGCCGAAAAAACCGGGGGGCATGGCATCAGTGGTGAGGATCTTTCCAAAGCGATCGAGCCCTTCGAAAAAATCCGACGCGCCGTGGGCGATGAGATAGAAATCATGGTGGAGATGCATTCTCTATGGGATCTGCCCACCGCCAAGCGCATTGCCCAGGCGTTGGAACCCTTCAGACCCTATTGGTTTGAGGATCCGATCCGTATGGATAGCGCTAGGAGTTTACGGGAGTTTGCCCGGTCCACCCGTGTCCCGGTGGCGGCCAGCGAAACCCTGGGCACTCGAACGGGCTACCGTGATGTGCTGGAACAGCACGCCGCGGGCGTCGTTATCTTCGATCCTACCTGGACCGGGGGTATTTCCGAGTCCAAACGGATTGCATCACTAGCAGAGGCGTATGAGATCCCGATAGCGCCCCACGACTGTGTGGGCCCCGTGTCCTTGGCCGTCGATGTGCATCTGTCGGCCCATTTGCCCAACACGTTGGTGCAAGAAGTGGTCCGCGCATTTTATAGCGGCTGGTATCAAGATTTGGTCACAGAACTGCCGCGACTCATTTCCGGGTATATCTACCCGCTGACGGGTCCGGGACTCGGCCTTCAATTGCAACCCGACGTACTCAGACGAAAAGATGCGAGCATCCGGCGGTCGAGTGCCGGCGGCGCGGCTTGCAAATCACTCTAATTAGAGTCCATACCAGACCGCGATGATGAAATCATACGAGAGGGCGGACGCAATGGACGGGAAATCCGATAACAGCGAGAAAACTCGGGAATCGGGATTGAGCAATCTGATGGACCATCACCATGCGGAACTCTTTAAGATTCCTACCCGCGCGAAAGGACCTACAGGGCGCCTCCCGTTGACGGCCAGCATGTTAAGGGAGTGGCCCAGTGGGGACCTCTTCGGACTATCCCAGGATGTGGGCATGGGATGGGATCCGGCTGAGACCCTGGCGCCGCCGGTGTTAATTCTTAGCACCCAAGGCGGTGTTCGCGATGGCGAAGGCCGCCCGATTGCGCTGGGGTACCATACCGGGCACTGGGAAATCGGCAAGCTGGTCGAGGTGGCCGCTCAAACCTTTCGAGAATTGGGGGGCATGCCTCATGCCGGCATGGTGAGCGACCCGTGTGATGGCCGCAGTCAGGGTACCACCGCCATGTTTGATTCCTTGGCTTATCGCAATGACGGGTCGCTAGTCATGCGACGGCTGATTCGCTCACTGCCTACGCGAAAAGCGGTCATGGGTGTCGCGACCTGCGACAAGGGACTGCCAGCCATGATGATGGCCCTGGCATCCCTTCGCGATCTACCCGGCATCTTGGTGCCGGGGGGGACAACACTTTTGGCCGAAGCTGGCGAAGATGCGGGAAAAGCGCAGACCATTGGGGTGCGCTTTAGCCGGGGAGAAATTAGTCTGGATGACGCGGCGGAAATTGGCTGTCGGGCCTGCGCGTCTCCCGGCGGCGGATGCCAATTCTTGGGGACTGCAGCCACATCGCAAGTGGTGGGGGAGGCCTTGGGTATGTCGCTGCCCCATACCGCCCTGATGCCTAGCGGTGTGCCGCTCTGGGAGGAGATGGGGCGCCAGTCGGCTCGGGCTGTTTGGGCGTTGATGGCGCAAGGCGTATCCATGTCAGACATATTAACCGACGCGGCTATCACGAATGCCATGGTGCTTCACGCCGCGTTTGGCGGTTCGACCAATTTGCTTTTGCACTTGCCAGCCGTCGCGCACGCAGCCGGCCTTAAGGTTCCGGAGGTGGAGGACTGGCGTGAGGTAAATCGCGCGGTGCCACGGCTGGTCAGTGTGCTGCCCAACGGACCCATAGACCATCCGACGGCACGGGTGTTTTTGGCGGGGGGTGTGCCGGAGGTGATGTTGCATCTCAGGCGGCTGGGATTGTTGGACGTTCACGTCCAAACCGTATCGGGCGCCACATTAGATGAAGTCCTCGACTGGTGGGAGCAATCGGAGCGGCGCCAAGGGGTGCGGGCACATCTATGGGAAATAGATCGGGTGGACCCGGATGAGGTGATTTTCGACCCGGCCCGGGCCCGTGCCCAGGGACTGACGCCAACCTTAACGTTCCCATCGGGAAACTTGGCGCCCCAGGGTGCGGTGATCAAATCGACGGCCATCGACCCCAGGGCACTAGATCCCGATGGGGTGTATCGGATGCGCGGCCCAGCCCGAGTCTTTACCAATGAACCTATGGCGGTGCGCGCCATTAAAGCGGGTGCGATTCGGCCAGGCGATGTCATGGTACTCATTGGCGTCGGACCGCTCGGGACCGGTATGGAAGAATCGTATCAAGTGACGTCGGCTTTGCGACACTTAAAGTTTGGAAGTCAGGTCGCGCTCTTGACCGATGCACGATTTTCCGGGGTGTCGACGGGCGCGTGTGTGGGCCATATTAGCCCCGAAGCCCTGGCGGGCGGTCCGATTGGCAAATTGCAGGACAATGACCTCATAGACATCGAGGTCAATCCGAAAACACTTACCGGGACGATAAATTTCGTTGCGTCGTCCAATGGGTCAGCACAAGACGGGGCCGCGATTCTTCACGGGCGCACGATACACGGCGGAGTGCGTCCAGACCCGGAACTACCTGACGATACGCGTTTGTGGGCCTTATTACAGACCGTCAGCGGGGGTCCGTGGGCGGGTGCCGTCTATGACGTCGAACGGATTGCAGCGGCCTTGGAAAGAGGATTCTTGCTAGAAGAGTCGTCATAGCCCGGGTTAATTAGCTAAGTCTTGCATCAGGGGATGGGTTGGTTCGGTGATTAATGGCAGGTTCAGGAAGATGTACGAAGGGTGGGAGGGGTGCTATGAAAACAAATCTTAAAGGACAGGTTGCGGTCGTCACCGGAGGGGGATCCGGAATTGGCCGCGGGGTGGCTGAGGAACTGGCCAAGCGGGGGTGCCAGGTTGGCCTGATAGATATCATGCCCCAAGAGGACGCTAGATCTGCCCTCGAGGCGATCGTCAGACATGGTGCCCAGGTGGTCTACGAACATGTAGACGTGCGAAACCGTGCGGCCGTGAACACCGCTGCGGAACGCATCCGGACCCGGTTGGGGCCTGTCTCGATTGTCGTATCGAATGCAATCACCAGCCAACGGCATGACTTTTTGCACACCTCGTTTGATGAACTGCAACAGGCGGTGGAGGTAGGCATCTACGGCGCGTTCCATGTTTTGCAAGCTTTTACGCGTCAAATGATTGAAGCGCAAGTGTCGGGCAGCATTATCCAAATGACGTCTCCCTGGGCGTACTTGCCTTATGCTGGGGGGATGGACTATCGGGTTGTCAAGTCGGCTCAGGAAAACATGGCCTTGTCGTTGGCTACAGAATTGATGCGGGTGGGAATCCGGGTCAACGTCGTTGAGCCAGGCTGGGTCAATACATCGGGCGAGCAGCGCTGGTATACACAAGACGAGATGGCACAAGCGGGCCGGCACATGCCGTTGGGCCGCCTTTGTACGGTTGAGGATATTGGCCGGGCGGTCGCCTATCTGTGTGAAGAGCCGTATATTACGGGAACCCATTTAAAAATCGACGGCGGGTTGTCGCTCGCATACTTTGAAGCCTCTGGCGGTCCTGGAACCAAGGGGGGATCGGCCTAAACCGGCCTTTTTGTAAGCTCTAGGACAGATTTGCATCGCATTTGCGGTGAAGGGGGCGAGTGTGCAGTTTTTGAGGTGGCTAAGGGTGCGTGCATTCAGGATTGTCGGACGGGTCAGGCGTATTGCGCCTAGACCGCGTACTGCCGGGTAAAGCCACGGGAATGGATGCTTTAGTGCGACATTGCCGGGATGGCGGCCTGCCATTGGCTGACTGGGTAAGCAATGTCTTATCCGCCCGCAAAGCCAGAACGATCGTACCAGACCATCCAAGAATCATCCGGTCGATCTGACCAGCTATGGGCGGCCGAAATCACTTATGATCTTAGCCGTGATGCCCGGGAATCGGGACCTTGGTGGACCCGGTACAAAAGGTTCCCCAACATAGAACGCAGTCCAATAGAGTGGGGGAGCCGGCGCTGTTAAGGCAGACGAGGGGAGTAAGCGATTATGGCAAGACCATCAGAACACGATTGGCTACAAACGATCACGCAGGAATTATATTCTGCCGTACTGTGCGATGTATTAGACAAAATGGGCCATCGGCACCAGGCATTAGGTTCGGGATTTTACCCGGCTACCTCAGCAAAGCGGCTGACTGGCCGCGCTTTTCCGGTATTGGCGGCAGAGTCCTACACTATGCCGGAACGTCCTTATAATCGTCTCATAGATGCACTTGACTCCATTAATGTGCACGAAGTGTTTATCACTAATCCGCTGTCCGACCGGGCAGCCTTTTGGGGCGAATTACTATCCAATGCCTGCCAGGCCCGTGGGGGTGCCGGCGCGGTGGTTGACGGCCTGGTGCGAGATGTGGAGCGAATCGAAGACATTGGATTCCCGGTTTTCGCGAAGGGTTCTCGGCCAGTAGATTCTTTAGGGCGGTCTGAAGTGCTGGATTATGGAGTTTCTGTGGTCTGTGGTGGTGTGCGGGTAAATCCGGGAGATTTGATTGTGGCCGATCGCGACGGTGTGGTCGTGGTGCCGTGCGCCGTGGAGGAAGAAGTGGTGGAAGAGGCGTTACACAAGGTGCGGGGTGAGAACCAAGTCCGCGAAGGTATTCGACGGGGTGAATCCTTGCGACGACTCTTCGACCAATATGGCGTGCTATGATCATCATTGCGAACATCCACACGCCTTGGGGTCCCTGATGCTAGCGGGGGTAAACCGGTCTCCGCACTGTATTGGCCGGTGAGTGGAGTCAGGGGACTTTGTTCGGCAACGTCTCATTCGACTGATCCAACGGTGGATATCATGAAGCTCTTTACGACGACTGAAGAGTGAATCATGATTAGCGTTGTAACATGTTAGGGAGGTGTATTCCATGCGGCTCGAGCATAAGGTGACTCTCATTACGGGCGCGGGAAAAGGAATCGGCCGGGCAACCGCTGAGCTGTTCGCCCGCGAAGGGGCTTATGTAGAAATTGCAGAGGTGGATATGGCCGCCGCCGAGGCGACCGTTGCCGCTATTCAGGGGAATGGCGGCCAGGCCTCTTTTGCGAGAGTGGATGTGAGTCAGGAATCCAGCGTGGCGAACTGGAAGGATGAGGTATTGAGACGCCATGGTCGGGTGGATGTGCTCTTTAATAATGCGGGGATTAGTTCCGTGGGTGCGTTGCACGACGTACCACGTGCAACCTGGGACTCGATATTAGCCATTAATCTTACGGGCGTGTATCTCGTCTCCAAGGCCTTTCTTCCCACCATGATGGAGCAGCGATCCGGAAGCATTATTAATATGTCGTCATCAATTGTACACACCGGCCTCTTGCGGCGGGCAGCGTATTCCGCCACCAAAGGGGCGATTTTGGCTATGACCAAATCGATGCAGGTGGACTATGCCCCTTATGGCATTCGGGTGAACGCCTTGTTGCCGGGGACAATCTACACGCCTTTCGTTGAGCGATATATAAAAGAGTCTTATCCGGATCCCGAAGAGGCCGTAGCCGGGCTCAAACAGCGACAATTGGCACCTGATTTGGGGACGCCGGAGGATGTAGCCTATGCGGCTTTGTATTTAGCCTCGGATGAATCACGGTATGTGTGGGGATCCGGACTGATTGTGGATGGTGGCGTGACCGCGGGAAAACCGTATTAGGGTTCAAAGGTTGGCACTAGGTGGGGCTAAACCAAGCGAGGGGGTAAGGCAATGAATGCGGAGGAGTTCTACGACGCGGCCAGAGGTAATCGGCTGGTGGCCGTTATTCGTGCAGGGTCGCCTGAGGAGGCGGTACAAAAATCGTTAAGAGCCCTGGAGGCGGGGATTCAACTCGTAGAAATTGCCTGTACCACGCCAAAGGCCGCGGAAGCCATCCGGGCCGTCAAACAAAAGGCGCCGCTCGTGGGAGCGGGGACGGTGTTGACAACCCGTGACGCCGATGCAGTGTTGGAAGCCGGAGCGGAATTTGTGCTGGGTCCTAACTTCTCCAGGGAGGTTCGGGACCTCTTGAGAGATCGCGGGGTAGTGTATATCCCCGGCGTATTTACGCCGAGTGATGTGGGACTGTGCCAAATGGCAGGGCTCACTACACTAAAACTGTTTCCTGCTGCCACCGGGGGGATTCCTCATCTTCGCGCGTTGCGCGAACCTTTTGTCGGTCTCTCTTGGATTCCGACGGGTGGTATTACCTGGGATGCTGTCGACGACTGGCTCAAAGCCGGTGCTTTAGCCGTGGGGATGGGATCCGCGTTGTTTCAACACCCCGACCTGCCAACTCGCATATCCCGATTGAAAGAAGAGTGGGCATGACACCCATATTAACGATTGGCGAAGTCATGGGCTTATTGACGTGCGAGGCTTCCGGGCCGTTGATGCGGGGCAGTGTGATGACATCGAGTGTGGCCGGGTCTGAGTTTAATGTAGCCGTGGCCTTGGCACGGCTGAATGTGCCGACCTGGTTTGCGGGAGCGGTTGGCCATGATGTTTTTGGGCCCATCATCGAGCGGACGCTTCGCGCCGAAGGCGTGGACACGCGTTTTCTTAACGTGTTAGCGGATTGCCCCACCGGACTCATGATTAAAGAACACTATGGGCTCCAATTAGAACCTCGGGTCCACTACTATCGGCGAAAGACCGCTATGCATCAGTGGGTTCCTGCAACGGCAATGGAAAGTGCGTTGGGAGATGGCTGGGTGCATCTCTCCGGCATTTCGTTGATGATTGATCCAGGGGTGAGACAGCGCCTCGAATCATGGCTGATGGGATGGACCGATCGCCATCCCCGGTCGCTGTCGGTCGATCTTAACGTCCGTCGGCGGTTGGGTGAGGCGAGCGCTTGGAAAGAAGGGCTAAAAAATACGTTGCCGCGCGCCGGCCTCATTTTTGCGGGACGGCGCGATCTAAGAGAACTCTGGGGGACGGATGATGTGGCCGTCTTGGTGGCCGATGCGGTGATTGGGTCGGACCAAGTTGTGATTATCACCGATGGCGGTCGGGGTTCCCAACTGTATGAAGGCGCTGATCTGGGGGAAACGGTCGCGGCGTGGCCCACGGCTCATGTGGTTGATCCGGTCGGCGCCGGCGATGGCTTTGCAGCGGGCGTACTCGCGGGGCGTGCCAGAAAGTGGGGTTGGAGAGAATCGATCCGTCTCGGATCGATAGTGGGAGCTTTTGCAGTCTCGCACTCCGGCGATTGGGAAGGATATCCCCGGTGGGATGATGCCATGGCCATCTTACAAAGCCAATGGGTGGATCGGTGATACCGATGTCCCTGGGTGTCGGTGCGAATTCAAACCAGGCCTCTGGCCTGGTTGCTTGCGCTGGCGGTCGATTTAAGCCATATGGCATATTGATTATTTTTTCGGGCGAAAAGGCGTTGGGGTACCGTCTGACCCGGGTGACTACGGTCGCTGATTTCCACTAGGGCATCCATGATATGAGAATCGATCGCTTGTCCTGCATCGCTTCCAAGCATAACAGCGCTTACGATGGGGTCATGGCCATTAGCTAGGCCTGGCTTTGTGGCTGCATGCCAATAAAGCAAGATATTGGCAATGCCGTCCTATATGTTACCATCAATAAGATGGTTGCTCCCCGTCGTCTCTCGCAAAGCAGCGGTTTGCCTTGCGAAGATATGCAGTTTGTTGTATAATTGTACCACCGTATTCAAACGTGATAGTCTTCCGTGTTTTGGGTTGATTTCTGCATGTCATGATTGTCTACCTTGGTGAGAGAGGCCCAACTGCGGTTCCTGGTCATTCCGTTTATTTTTTGTGTGTTGCGCACTAAAGTGATAAAGGCGCTGGGACTATTGCCCTCCTTGGGTGGTAGAGGGCTATATCATCTTACATTTAGAGGAGGGGGCGCTTTTATGGGATCGGGTCTCAACCGACAAGAATTTGACGCCTGTGCTGTGTATGCTGCTGTGCGAAAGTACCCGGATAAGATGCGCTCCACCCCACTCTGGTATAACGCCATCGAGGCCTTGGGGGCTATGGAGCACCGCTCGGGCAACTTGGATGGCAAGTCCGACGGCACAGGGATTATTACCGATTTGCCTCTAGATCTCTGGCGAGAGCGTCTGGGTCGCCGTTTAATCACCGAATCGCCTCACGGCCGGGCATCTTTTTTGTCGCTGGTCTTATCATTGGGAGAGGAACGCCATGCCCGGGAAGTACTGGACGAGTTGGCAACGATGCATGGGTTCTCCGTGTGGGAAGGGCATTGGGACGCAGTGGATGGGGGCGAGGGCATTTGGTCCACGGCCCTCATGACGGACCAAAGTGGTACGCTCGACCAGTGGCACCTGGTAGAGGACCTGGAGGAGCGATTCCCCGGCCAACTCGCTGCCTTTGGGCCGAAGCTGTCCGTATTGAAGATGCGCGTGGATGCGCGCACGTTGGCTGGTTATGCCCAAAAACTTTGGGGTGATGGCTTTACACCGCGCGTCGTGGTGGGGCACAATCGCTTTTCGACTAATACCACAACGGAACTCCGACGTGTGCAACCGTTTTTGTGGTTGGCCCACAATGGCGAAATTAATACGATTGGGCGTGTCAGACGCGAACTGTCGGGACTCGGCTTTAATTCCGTGAATGAGGGTAGTGATTCACAGACCTTAGATCGCGCTCTCATGCAATTTTCAAAGCGGTTTCAGTTGAGCCTGGCGGAGGCAATGCGCCTCATCAGCGCCCCGTCGCCGGCGGTGGTGAAAACCTGGCGCCAAGAGTGGCAGGACGCCTATCAACAATTGGAGGTGTTTTGGCCCCCGGTGGTCCAAGGCCCTCAAGCTCTGGTTGCCACGGATGGCCATCAACTGGTGGCATCGGTCGATGCCCTGGGCCTTCGACCGTTGTGGATATTAGAGACCGAACATGAAATTATTCTCTCTTCAGAGCCGGGTGTGGTCAATCCGACCGATTGGGTGGCCGAGCCCCGCATGATCGGCCCAGGGGAGGTCAGGGCTTGGACCTGGAACCAGGAGGAACCCGTTAAAACCCTCGATGAGGATTCCGTGACGGCCTCCTTATTGTCGCATTTCGCGCCGGCAGCCCCGGCTCATCATGCCCATACCGCCTACTATCCTCAAAAGCCGAGAAGCATTCCACCCGGGATTCAGGCCGCGGATGGCTGGACGCGCGATGATCAAGAGATGGTTAAAGCCTGGGTCCGCACGAACCAAGAGCCGATTGGTTCACTGGGATTTGATGGCCCCTTGGCGGCGCTGTCTTCGGGAATTACCACCATTAGTGATTATTTGCAAGAAACGGTGGCGGTGGTGACCAATCCGGCATTGGACCGGGAGCGTGAGGCCGAACATTTCCGCCTTACCAGCTGGCTAGGTGCTCGACCATTCCAACCGGGATCATCCGCGCTCGGGCCCGTGTTGCGGTTAGATCATCCCTGGCTGACGGATGACGATCTCGTCGAATTGGCGCGGGTGTTTGGGCATCACTATCGGGAAATCCCCCTTATTTGGCCCCCCGAGATCAGGGAGGCGGACCAGGCGCGGGCCATCGCGGCGAAGGCCATTGAGTTCGTGCAACAAGGCACTACCGTGTTGGTTCTGACAGATCAGCCTGGCTATCAAGACGGGATGGTGACGCTAGACCCTGTTCTAGCGATGGGGGCGATCGACCAGGCTTTATTGTCCCGTGGTCTTATGCGGCATACCTCCGTCATTGTGAAAAGCGGTATGATCCGCCACTTGCATGACGCGGCTGTTCTTCTCGGTTTAGGTGCCGCGGCGTTGGTGCCCCATCTTCTCTATAGTGAGGCGGGTGACACACTCCCGATTACGACGCTCTGCCACGGATTGGAAAAAATCTTTTCGACCATGGGAACCCATTGGCTTTGCGGCTATGGCCGAAACTTTTCTGCGATTGGTCTTCCTGAGGATGTGGCTGAATTATTGAGCATTGCCAGTTGGGCGTCGGTTAGCACGGAAAATTGGGACAGACGGCGGACTACGGTGCGCCAACAGCGCCTCGACGCGGTCAGAGACGGTGCCAAACCCCGTTTTATCCCGCATTTTAATCCGCATGTCTATAAAGCGGCGCATCAATTGACCCAAGGTGCGATTGACACCAGGCAATACCACGCGCTGGTGCGGGATCGGGAGCGGCAGATGCCGACCCAGCTGCGGCATGTGCTGGTGATGGCCGCGAAGACACCGCGGCACTCGGGTCCCGTTTCGCTTAAAGTCGGCGACCATGCCTTGCCTTTTGTGATTTCGTCCATGTCGTTTGGATCGCAGGGTGAGAGTGCCTTTCGCGCTTATGCAGAAGCCGCCCGACGCCTGAACATCCTGGCGATGAACGGTGAGGGTGGGGAAATCCCTGACATGATAGGCCGCTATGCCCCGTGGCGCGGACATCAGGTAGCCTCGGGCCGCTTTGGCATTAATGCTGCACTATTGAACGGGGCAGCGTATGCCGAAATTAAAATCGGCCAGGGTGCTAAACCGGGCGAAGGCGGACATCTTCCTGGGAAAAAGGTGTCGGAAAAGGTGGCCAGGGCTCGTAATGCGCGTCCTGGGGTGGATCTCATCTCGCCCAGCAACAATCACGACTTGTATTCCATTGAAGATTTGCGTCAACTGATTGACGAGTTGAAGATGGTGAACCCCCGGGTGAAGGTCGTGGTGAAAGTGCCAATTGTGCCGAATATCGGCACCATTGCTGTGGGCATCGTCAAGGCGGGTGCCGATGTTATTACCCTTTCGGGGTTTGATGGCGGCACGGGAGCGGCTCGTACTCACGCGCTGCGGCACGTAGGCCTCCCCGCGGATATCGGTGTGCCTCTAACGCATCAAACCCTAGTGGCGGCAGGCGTCCGCGAACGGGTGGAACTTTGGGCGGACGGGGGCGTCAGAGCTGCGGACGACGTGATAAAGCTGATCCTCTTAGGGGCTAACCGGGTAGGCTTTGGCACCATGGCGATGGTGGCACTGGGCTGCACGATTTGCCGGCAGTGTCAAAAGGACACCTGCCACGTCGGTATCACCACCCAGATCGAGAGTGTCGAAGAGGCCCAGGCGCGGGGCTTAAAACGTTTTTCGCCCCAATCAGTCGATACCGCCTCAGAGCATTTGGCGACATTCTTTAAGGCGTTGGGTCAGGAATTGGAGGAGGGATTACGCCATCTCGGCGTGGACTCCGTGGCCAGCGCGGTGGGCCAGTGGCAGTGGTTAAAACAATGGGGAGCCAAGGAATCTCTCGATTTCACTTCCTGGCTCTGGTCCCTCGCCGAGGAGTCCGAAGCGCTATTGGTGGCTCGGGCCGATGGGGCAACCGGAGTGACCTCCCATTATGAGTTGCCTAGTGTGCCGGTCGAGATGGCGCCGGACCGGCGCCTAGGCGGGGTCTTCCAAGCAGGCCGCCGATATACCGGTGAATCCCACGGCGACGAAGCCGTAATCGCTGATGGTGTGGCTGGACAGGGATTTGGAGCCTTTTCGGTGGATGGCATTACCTGTTTGGCGCATGGCGGGGCCCAGGATGGCGTTGGTAAAGGGGCTATAGGTGGGCGTATCTGGATCATGAAAGCGGGCCATTTGGGCGGCCATGCGGGAAAAAGTCTGGCATATGGTGCGCAGGGCGGGGTAATTGTGGTGCAAGGCGCCTGTGACTCTCGGGCGGGCGTGCGTTTAGCCGGGGGTCGGGTGGTGATTATGGGAGAGGGTGTGTCCGAACCCGGAAAATCCCAGGGCTGGTGGGACAGCGCTGTCATCAAAGGGTTTGGTTTTGAATATATGACGCGGGGCGAGGCCTTGGTGCTCGGCGATCCCGGTCCCTGGCTCGCTTCTGGAATGACCGGTGGCACCATCTACCTAAGACATGACCCATCGCGGGGGCTAAGCCGAGAGTACTTAGAGTCTCGCTTGTCCAGCTCTGCCCGTGTGCAACTCGAATCACTGGATCCAGAGGACGTTCCGGCGATTGTTGATTTGTTAGAGGAGGCTTCGAAAGCCCTGGCAGCCAGCCATCAAGACGAGACGGCTGTGCAAAGTTTGAAGCACCAGGTCGAAAACAAGTTTTTGAAAGTGGTCCCAGTGCGAGAACAGCTCGACCAACAAATTTCGACCGAATAGATCCTACGGCTAAAGGTGTTCTTTGTGGCAGTATTACCGGGACGAAAAGGGTTCGGCTAGCTGGGATCAGGGAAGTCCGCACATCCAAGCGTTAGACCTCTACTGTCCGGTGTCGGTTGCATTCTAGAACCCCAATTATGACGCTCGGTGCCAGTGCACACCACCATCGGTGGTCGTCCACAGCACCGAGTGATAGTCGTGATTATAGGATAAGGCCCAATCCTTGCGACCGGACAGCGAGCTGTCCACCCTGTATCAGGATCGAGGCTGGCCGGTCTTCCGTAATCGGGTCGGCATCTCGGGCCCTGCGACCCGGAAGAAGTTTCCAGACAGCCCGTTCCGGCGGGGTGCATGATGAGTTGCACCGGCGGATAGGGCGGAGAAATTATGTCCAGCGAAAACCGGCCCCGGTGGCGGAGGACTGAATTTTAGCGCCGTCATGCGGGTTTGGGCCTAAGCCCATAGCCGCGTTAACCGTGCCGTGGGACCATATAGTGATCAGCGGCCCGTTGGCACTCGCTTGCACGCGGTCGCGTTGCTGCGGGCGTGATGATAGAGCGCGTGTTGCGTTAACAACCATCCTGATCGACCATTGAGCATCGGCAACGACTGAAGGCTCGCGGTAACGGCGGCGGATTCCAGAGGGTGACTCACGACCGCAAGAGTTTTGCGGCTGTGATGATGCGATTGAGGTACGCGGGGCCAGTGTAGTAGGTTCGTTCGTATTAACGGGCGCGATACCACTTCCTTTACAGCCCTTTAGCCCTTTCCAAAACATTAACAATTGAACGTATCATCATCTTTCGAATTGCTGAACCGCATCGTTTCTCCTTAAAAGAGTTGTGGGCTTGCGAAAGATTCCACTCCCGGGCCGTCAAGCGGCGAACCCAGGCTGGCCGCATCAGCGGACCGCAGGACCGTATTTTTCGCACGGAACCGCTCGAGGGTATTACTCCCGCCGCCTTCACGCCGGTGGAGGTGAAAGGGGACTTCGCGGCCTCCCAGGACCGCATCCATCGCGTGCTGGCTTGCACCTGGGGGTGGGTTCTATCGTGAGATTCTTGCGATTTGGCCCATGGTTCAGCGGCTACAAAACTGATCGGTGGCGGGCTCGTTTGGCCGGGACCCCATGAATGGGGGGAGCCGGCAGGTAGTGAGGTTCTAAGCGGCTAGGCGGGACTTGAATTGGAAGTGCCCAAGTCGCGCGTTTGTCCGGTACCATAGGCGAGTGTCTTCCAGGTGGTGAGAGCTTCCAGTCCCATAGGCCCGCGAACATGAAGCTTTTGCGTGGAAATGCCGACTTCCGCCCCAAAACCAAATTCGTGCCCGTCAGAAAATCGAGTGGACGCGTTCCAATAGACGACGGCCGCGTCGACGCGGCTTAAAAATTCGTGGCCGGTCGGATAGTGCTCGGTCACAATGCTTTCCGAATGACGGGTGCCATAGCGTTGAATGTGTTCGAGGGCCTGATCCAGACCGCTGACCACTTTCGCGGCGATCTGCACATCCAGATATTCGTCGGCCCAGTCACTCTCCTGGGCGGCGATTGCTTCGGGAATCCGGGCCAACACGTCCTGATCGCCATGCCAGATGACCCCATAGGGTTTTAGTGTCTCAACCGCGCGGGGAATAAAGGCATCGACGATGGCCTGGTTGATCAGGACCGTCTCTAGCGCATTGCACACCGACGGGTTTCCGATCTTGCCATCCAATAAAATATTTAGCGCCATTTCAATGTCTGCGTGCTGGTCCACGTAGAGGTGGCAATTGCCCACGCCGGTTTCAATGACCGGTACGGTTGCCTCGTCGGCCACGGTGCGAATTAAGGAGGCACCCCCCCGCGGAATGAGTAAGTCCAACCCGGTCAGATGCATGAGTTCTCGCGCCGCGGTGCGGGTGGTATCCGAAATAAGCTGAACCAAGTCCTGGGGAAGACCTCGGTGTGCAAGAGTGCTGCGCCATAATTCGACCAGCTCCTGGTTGGTGGACAGGGCTTCGCGACCACCCTTGAGCAAGATCGCATTGCCACTTTTCAGGGCGAGCGCCGTGGCTTCCAACGTCACTCCGGGCCGACTTTCATAAATGAGGCCAATTACGCCCAACGGCACCCGCACGCGATCCAGAATTAAACCATTGGCCAATGTCCAGCGATCCCCGCGACCAAGTGGGTCTTGAATCTGGGCCAATTCCCGAAGGCCCGTGGCGAAGGTCTTCAACTTGGATTGGCTGAGTCCCAAACGGGCCAGACGTGGGCCATCGAGCCCATCCTGGCGGGCACGGTCCACATCATTCTGATTGGCTTTGAGTATTGCGTCGGAGTGAGCCTCCACTTGGTCCGCCATGGCGATTAAGAGGTGGTTGCGCCGTTCCGATGATAGGGCCGCTAATACCGCTTGAGATAATTGGGCTTTTTGCAATAGGGAGTTTAACATGACGAAGATGCCTCCTCAGCGCCCGCGAACCGGGTGAAGTTATGGTAGCGCTTTTCTCTTAAATTGTCCCACACGGTATCGTCGTGGCCAGCCGCCAGCAGCGTTTCGATACCAAAGCCCTGGGCGAGGTGTGCGGCCCTAATTTTTGAGACAATCCCCCCAGAACCCCAGGGGCCCGGATCCCCCGTCCCAAACTGTTCGAGATGCTCGAGACCGACTTTCGGGATGGCTCCAATACGGGTCGCACCCGGGTTGGTCACCGGGTTATCCGTATAGAGTCCGTCAACGTCTGACAAGATGACCAATTGGTCGGCCCCAATAAGGCCAGCCACCAAGGCGGCTAGCGTGTCATTGTCGCCGATTCGGGTGCCTGCACCGCTTAACGCGTCATTCTCGTTGATAATCGGCACGCCATGATTGTTCCAGATGTGATGGATGGTAGCCTGAAGCGCCATGGCCGGGGACGACTCTCCCACGTGGCTTTGGTCGATGAGGAGCTGCGCCACGGAAAGGGGAAAGAGAGCCGTGCGATAGGCTTCCGCCAGGGCTACCTGGCCTACGGCCGCTAATACCGAACGGGGTCCCGTGGTCAAGGTGCTGCCTAGCCCTACGGCGCCAGACGTTACCAGCGCCAAAGAGTCGCCATCCTCTATGAGTTGTGTGACTCCTCGGGTTATGATGCCTAAACGGTGGTGGTTGATGTGACCTGCTTTGTCGAGCGTGCTCGAGGTCCCTATTTTAATAATGCGGCGCATAAACACAATCCTTCCAGTGTATAAATATGCAGTATAATGAATTATAATATGGATTCATGCAATCGTCTAGTGGGAGATGCGATGGAGCAATGAGCTTTTTGCGCTGTGGCACTTCGGCCCGCAATGGCCGGGCCATTTGGCGTGGGGTGAAGCCTATTAACCGAGTCAAACGGTGATCCCGCCTAAAATCACCATGGCATTTATTGCCATGTGCAACGAAGGGCACTACGAAACTTGCCCGGAGTGGTTCTGGGGTGCCATGGGAGTCTGATGGAATGGGCAATGCTGTCAGGTTAAGGACGCGCCCCCGGGAATCCCCATGTCTTCGATGATTAATGTCCATCCTCCGGATCAGATGGCATACCGGACAACACGCTATCGATGACGGTTTCCGCTCCCAGTTCAGG
>JAJZXX010000072.1 GCA_021806205.1 Bacillota bacterium
GGGGCAAACGCCCCGCGCTTGAGTGCCGAGGTCAGCACGTCCGACCACATTTTGGTCTCCACGAGAACCACCTCTTCCGTTAACATTTTATCCTATCATAATGAATGCGGCCCTAATTGTCTCATAATGAATGCGGCCCTAATTGTCCAGCTACTCACCGACAATTTGAGAAAGAGCCCCTAATTACAGGGTATCTCAAAGGGGCATATTCGCAACGGACGTCGCGCCGCACAATGCCCAATACCTGCGAACGACCACAGGGTGAGACTTATGATGACCCAAACCCCGTCCCCAAAAGCTCCCTGTTTGTACCCAAAATGATGACACCAACCCGTGCGGCAATCTCCGGCGGAGCCCGTTGGTATTGACTGCGCCGTCTTGTGCTGAACTGGCGGGGTCGATTGTCCGTGTGGTATAGCTGACCACAGTTCTGGTGATACTTTCTTTTGAAGTGGGTTTTTAGGGGACTCCGGGAGGTCACTAGACACAATGCCCATGAATAAGGTGGAAATACCTGGCGTCAATACGGCCAAGCTTCCGGTGTTGACCAACACGGAGATGCGAGAATTGTTCCGATCGATGCAGGCGGGCGATCTGGCGTGTCGCGACAGGCTGATTAACGGCAACTTGCGGTTGGTCTTAAGCGTGATTCAGCGATTTCAGAATCGTGGAGAGCATTCGGATGATTTGTTTCAAGTGGGTTGCATTGGCTTAATGAAGGCCATTGACAATTTTGACTTAGAGCAGAATGTGAAATTCTCCACGTATGCCGTGCCCATGATTATCGGCGAGATCCGGCGGTACTTAAGGGACAACAATCCGATTCGGGTGAGCCGATCGCTGCGTGATGTCGCCTATAAGGCACTCCAAGTCCGCGACTACTTGGTGCATCGCTATGCCAAAGAGCCGACCATCAGCGAAATTGCCGAAGAGTTGGCGGTCCCCCGTGAAGAGGTTCTGTATGCGTTGGATGCCATCCAAGAGCCGGTTTCATTGTTTGAACCGGTCTATCACGATGGCGGGGATCCTATTTATGTTATGGACCAAATTTCCGACGAGAAGAATCAGGACAAGATCTGGCTCGAAGGAATTGCCTTACGAGAGGCGATGCGACGGCTGTCGGATCGCGAAAAGATGATACTGACCATGCGATTTTTTCAAGGCAAGACCCAAATGGAGGTGGCTGACGAAATTGGCATTAGCCAGGCCCAGGTCTCCCGACTTGAGAAAGCGGCATTGATTCACATGAGAAAGCATATGTGATGGCAATGCGACGGTATCTATTAGCTTTTGCGGCCATGATGTCTTTGGTGGGAATGCGGTCGGAGCCTGATCCGCTGCCGATCATGAAAATACCTCAGGTGATACGTTTTCGGGTCATCGCGAATTCTGACAACCCGGTCGACCAAGCGGTGAAATTAGATGTGCGCGATCGAGTGCTAACAACCCTCGAACCCTTATTAGATCGGGTGAGGAACCGCCAGCTGGCGGCACAACGCATCGAGCGCGTGAAAGGCAAATTGATTCGCGAGGCTAACCTGGTACTAGCCGCCCACCACGTCGACTATCGTGCGCGCGTCACCTGGACCACAACCGTGTTTCCGACGAAAGCCTACGGCACCTGGGTTTTGCCAGCCGGCCGGTACCAGGCGCTTCTAATCACGCTGGGTCGGGGCCAAGGCCATAATTGGTGGTGTGTTCTTTATCCCTCATTATGCTTTGTGGACATGGGTAATGCCTTGGCCGTACGCCAGCCGCTCCGACCGCTGAACACCGCCATAGTCGTGCACCCGTCGCAAGTTCGTCACGGGCATCTCAATCGAGGGTCGTCCGGCCGGATTCGCGTTTCTTGGACAACTCCTCGGTTATTGCGCGTGCTCTTGGCGATTTTGCGCTAAGGGTGGTAGATGGCGGCACACCCACATAGAGATAGGTGGGGGGGATGCCGATGGTGAAGACCTCCGAGCTTCGCTTGAAAGATGTGATTAACGTGGTCGATGGTCGTCGGCTGGGACTCATCGGCGATCTCGAGCTCGACTTGGAAAAGGGTTCCATTCGATCGTTGGTGGTGCCCGGAGTGAGTCGGTTTCTGGGACTGTTTGGGCGCGATCGGGATACCGTGATCGAGTGGCATGAGATTCAAAAAATCGGTCAAGATGTGATATTGGTCGAAATTGCGGGAGGCTATGACAAAACCCCTCCCACTTAGGCGCCCGTATTTTGGGCGCCTTTTTTGAATGGCTCGGGATTGCTATAGTGGAGGGAGGGTATAAGTGGGGGGAGGTGGACTGTGGAGTTTCATTGGGAAGATTCCCGCATCGTCTTCGATGTGCATCCTGGGGTCGATGCCTGGTTTTCCACCCGGTTGGGCGGGGTGAGTGTTCCTCCCCTTGAGAGTCTCAACTTGTCCTTTGGGGTGGGCGATGATCCTGCTAATGTCGCTGAAAACCGCCGCCGAATTTTAGCCCTGGCAGGAAGGTCCCTGTCAGAACTGGTGATGCCGCGTCAAGTGCACGGAAACCATATTGAGTGGGTGGATCAGGATGCCCGGGGCCGCGGGGCGTTGGGCCCGGGGGGAATTGACCGGACCGATGGATTCTTAACGACTGAGACGAGCCTGGTGCTAGGAATGGGATTCGCCGACTGCGTGCCATTATTTATGGCCGATGAAGCTGCCCGCGTCGTGGGGATTTTTCACGCGGGCTGGCGCGGCACCGCCGCCCAAATTCAGCGTCAGGCTATCCGTCAGTTCAAAGCGCATGGGATCGACCCGGGATCCGTTTTGGTGGGCATTGGTCCGGCCATTGGCCCTTGTTGTTATGAAGTTGACGAACCCGTCCGAAATGCGATCGTGGCGGTAGCGGGAGCGACCCCGCTTGTGCCGAAGGATGAGACTCATTGGTGGTTAGACCTAGCGTTAGCCAATCGCATTATTTTGGAAAAGTCGGGTGTGCCGGCAGAACACATTGTGGCGGCCCCCTGGTGTACAGGCTGCCGTCCGGACCTTTTTTACTCGTATCGCATCGAGGGTCCTAAGACTGGCCGCATGGGAGGATACATATGTCTGAAATCGAGGTGATCGGGGATCGGGTTCGGGCGATCAAGGAACGGCTGGCAGCACTGGCTGGTGCCCGCCCCGTTAAACTCATGGCGGTCACTAAATTTCAAGACCGCGAGTTGGCGATGGCTGCCGTTGACGCTGGGGTGGATGCTATCGGAGAAAACCGCGTTCAAGAAGCCCAAGACAAGTGGGGTCATGTCCGGCCACCAGTGCCGCTCCACGCGATTGGACATGTGCAAACCAATAAGGTAAAATATGCCATTGGTTTGTTTGATTCCATCGACACGCTAGACAGCGTCCGGATTCGCAAGGCGTTGGATGAGAAGCTGGATAGGCGGCTTCCCGTGATGGTGGAGGTGAATGTGGGTCGTGAAGTGAGTAAATACGGGCTGGATCCCGGGGAAGTCCCGGGCTTCCTGGCCGAGGCGCAACGCTTTCGGTGGCTTGACGTGACGGGATTGATGACGGTGTTGCCCAAAGCTCGAGACAATTCTGTCGAAGAAAGTCGAAGAATTCGCCAACATATGCAGGAAATGGCAAACTTGTGGCGAATGTGTCGAAGTGAGGGCTGGCCCTGGGCCCCACTGGATGAGCTGTCCATGGGAATGAGCGGGGACTGGGAGTGGGCTGTTGAAGCCGGAGCTACGGTGGTTAGATTGGGCTCCCGGATATTTGGCCTGCGTACTAATGCCGTCCGGAACTAGTTCGAAGCCTGATAGAGGCGGTGCAGTGCGTGAACTGGGGTGGACGAAACCGAGGGAGGAAGCTATGAAGGCAGGAGTCATGGGTAAGTTTCTAAATTTTGTGGGTCTGGAAGAGGTTGAAGAAGATGATTACGACACCGGGGTTGACGCGTCTCGTCAATCAGCCCAAGATTGGGAGGATGAAGTGCCAAAGCGGAAGAAGGCCGGCGTGGTGAGCCTTCCATCGTCTCGCAATATGCGGGTCGTGGTTATGCATCCCCGAACTCTGGAAGAGGGACAGGCTATTGCCGATCAGGTAAAGGGCCGGCGTCCTGTCATCGTGAATCTAGACCTTGCTGAAGAACGTTCCGGTCAACGTCTCTTAAACTTTCTGTCCGGAGTGGCTTATGCTTTAGATGGGGGACTGCGCAAGGTGGGCGAGAATATCTTTTTGATCACGCCCAGTAATGTGGAAGTTGCAAGCGAGGAGCAGGACGAAGCCAAGAGCTGGAGTCGGGGATTTAATTAGGTGGGTCACTTAGGGCTCCTGTTAAGCCCCGTCTTTGTACGCTTAGCCCAGTCCGTGGGCTTGTTGGAGCGGATCTTTTTCGTTGTGCTGCTAGTCCGGATCGTGGCATCGTTTTTTCCGCCGCGGCAAGAGGGCATTTGGAATGCCATTGCGGGATTGTCTGTGCGACTGACGGAACCTATACTGGCTCCGATTCGCCGGAGAATCCCGTTGATGGGCATGCTTGATCTCTCGCCGCTCATTGCTTTCTTTTTAGTGGATATTGCTGGCTTTCTTTTGTCCACACTATTCTTGTATCTTGCACGTCTGTAAAGGGGGGGACACCATTGCCGTTGACAGTGCTGGATATCGCCAACAAAGAGTTTAAGGTCAGTCTTAGAGGGTACAATCAGGACGAAGTCGACGAGTTCCTCGACGAGGTCATGCGCAATTACGAGGCGGTCATTCGAGAGAATGACGATTTAAGACAAAATACGTCTGGTATGGGGGAAAAACTGGAGCAATATCGTCAGTTGGAACAGACGCTGCAGAGTACTTTAATCGTGGCCCAGAGTACCGCCGACGAAATGAAGCAGTCAGCCCGTAAGGAGGCTGAACTCGTGGTTCGGGAAGCACAAGCCCGGGCCCGTGAGCTCATCCAGAAGGCGGAGAACCAGGTGGTTCAGCAACAGGCCGAGGTCGAACGGATTAAGCGCGATACCGACCAGTTTCGCGCCCGGGTGAAGAGCCTGTTGGAGTCGCAATTGGCGCTTTTGAGTCAGGAATTGGTTGCGCCGCCCATCGAGCACCTGAATGATGTGGCGGTTCCTAACCCCCCCGGGTAACCGTGCGCTGGAAAACAAGATCATCTTGGGTTACAATTTGGGTTACAACAGCGTACAGCAAAAATCGATGACTGGGACGGTCGACGGAAAGGTCCAAGAGAGTTGGCGGCTGGTGCGAGCCAATGGCAAATCTGGTCAGGACTATCACCCAGGAGAGCAACGTGAATAGAGTAGCCGAGCCGGGTGCGCCCGTTACCGCGCAGCTAAGTGCTGTGGCCCTGGCCGCGGAACGAGGGTGGTACCACGTGATGGCGTCCCTTGCCTGGCAGGGGACTTTTTTATTTGAAAGAGAAGGGATGGGGACAGCATTGGATTGGCGGGATACCCTGCACTTACCGAAGACGGATTTTCCCATGAAGGCGAATTTGCCCACCAAAGAACCGGAGCGGTTAAGAGAATGGGAAAGTCAAGGGCTTTATGACCTACAACGGCAGCACCGTGCCCAAAGACCCAAGTTTATCTTGCATGATGGGCCGCCCTATGCAAACGGTGATATTCACGCTGGTACGGCGTTGAACAAAATTCTCAAAGACATGATTAGCCGATTTTGGAGCCTAGCGGACCGCGATGCCATCTACGTGCCCGGTTGGGATACCCACGGACTTCCGATCGAAATGCGTGCCCTGAAAAAGCTGAATGTATCGCAACATCAAATTGATCCGGTGGCGTTGCGGCGGGAGTCGCGCCAAGTGGCGCACCACTATATTGGCGTGATGAGCGAAGAATTTAAACGCTTAGGGGTCATGGGAGCCTGGGATAGGCCCTACGTCACCATGTCCCCAGAGTATGAACGCGCCGAGCTTTTGGTGTTTGCCGATATGGTCGAACGCGGTCTCATTTACCGCGACCTGAAACCGGTCTATTGGTGTCCGCACTGCGAGACCGCCTTGGCGGAAGGGGAAATTGAGTATCAGTCCCACCGGTCGTCGTCAATCTATGTGGCGTTTCCCCTGGTTCCTGGCGAGTCCCCACTCCCGGCAAACACCCGCGCCGTGATTTGGACCACCACACCTTGGACGATTCCGTCCAATGTGGCCATCGCGATTCATCCTGAGCTTCGCTATGCAGTGGTACAGACGGATGAAGGCCCGCTGCTCTTGGCCGAAGATTTAGTGCCTTCGGTGTTGAAACACCTCGGGTTAACCCTTCTCGGCCACCGGGGTTCGTGGGCGGGCCGCGAACTCGAAGGGGCACGGTTTCATCACCCTTACCTGGACCGCCAGGCACCGCTGGTGCTGGGCGAGCACGTCACGAAAGACAGTGGGACCGGATTGGTGCATACCGCCCCTGGCCATGGCGTCGAAGACTTTGAGGTCGGTCGCACCTATCAACTGGCCGTGATTCAGCCACTGGATGATCGCGGTCGGTTTGCACCCGACACGCCATTTTTAGGCGGTCTGTTTTATGAAGAGGCGAACCCGATTGTCCGTCAAAAGCTTCAAGAAGCGGGCGGACTCTTGCTGGCGCACGATTACGACCATCAGTACGCCTATTGCTGGCGTTGCAAGAATCCGGTCATTTTTCGGGCGACTCGGCAGTGGTTTTTGTCTATCGACCGGATTCGCGATCAATTGGTCGAGGCAACTCGGGCAGTGACTTGGGATCCCGCATGGGGTGGGGATCGCATGCGGGCGATGGTTACGGAACGCCACGATTGGTGTTTGTCGCGCCAACGTGTGTGGGGGGTGCCGATTCCCGCTTTTTACTGCCAAAGCTGCGGCGAGTCGGTGTTAGATGCGGCGTTGGTGAGGCATGTGGCCGAAATCTTTGGCCATGAGGGGTCAGACAGTTGGTGGGAAAAGCCGTCGAGTCATTTTCTACCCCAAGGGTTTCGCTGCCCGGATTGTGGCGGACAGGAGTTCCTCCAAGAAAGAGACATCTTTGATGTGTGGCTAGATTCCGGCTCCAGTCATGCTCTCGTGTTGCGGGAATCGCAAGAATTGGATTGGCCCTGCGACTTGGTACTAGAAGGTAATGATCAGTACCGAGGATGGTTCCAGAGCCTTTTGACGACCGGGGTGGCCACCGAACAGGCGGCTCCGTATCGTATGGTGTTGACGCATGGCATGGTGCTCGATCACGCGGGGCGGGAAATGCATAAGTCTTTAGGCAACACCATCGATCCCCTTGACCTGGTGCAGCAGTATGGAAGCGATGTGGTCCGGCTTTGGGTGGCCACTTCCGATTTTCGTGGGGATGTGCGCATTTCGGATGAAATCATGCGCCAATTGGCGGAAAGTTACCGGAAAATCCGTAACACCTTTAGGTTTTTGCTGGGGAACCTCAATGGCTTTGAACCCGAGGCCGAACCATTGTCGGGCCGTTTGCTAGACCCGCTCAATCGGTTTATTGTCGACCGGGTCAACACCTGGCTGGATGATGCCTGGGCCGCCTATCAGACCTATCATTTTCACACCATGATGCACGGCTTGCTGCGGCTGATGATCACCGACCTATCAAACTTCTATCTTGATGTCATTAAGGATCGGCTCTACACCTTAGATGTTCGAGACCCCCTGCGCCGGGAGACCGAAAGAGTGTTATATTACATTCTCACGGCGCTCACTCGCGCAATTTCACCCATATTGGTATTTACCAGCGAGGAAGTGTATCAACACAGTCCGAAGCGTCCGGATGATCCCGTATCGGTTCATCTCACGACTTGGGTGACGCGGTGGGATTCCCCCCGAGACCTAGACGAGTGCCAACGCCTGGAGCGTCTTTTGGAGTGGCGTGAGACGATATTAAAAGCGTTGGAAGGGCTTCGTGCCACGAAGGTGATTGGTAATAGCCTTCAGGCGGAGGTCTCGTTGACGGTTCCGGCCCAATATTGGCCGGTCGCCCCGGGGGATGTCGAGCTATTGACGGAGATGGTGATGGCGCAGAGCATTGTGGCGCACCCGGGGGATATATTGCGGGCGACAGCCGAGCCAACTCTGTGCCCTCGATGCGAGCGGTGTTGGCGATACACGAAGGATGTGGATCCCACCCAGGGATTGTGCCAGCGTTGCCGCCTGGTGCTAGTGGAGAGTGGCCGTTGAGAGCGCTCAGGATTTGGTCATTAATCCTGGCCGCGGCGATCTTTGGCATGGACAGAGCCTTTAAGGTGTGGGTGGTCACGCACATGACGCTAGGCCAGTCGATCCCGGTGGTTCCGCCGGTGTTGTGGATTACTTACATTACCAATAGCGGGGCGGCCTTTAGTCTCTTGCCGCATGGCACCATCCTATTTATTGTTATTGGTCTCATGATTTTGGTTGGGTTGTGCTGGTATTTGTGGCGAGCGCCGGATGTCTCCGGTGCATTCGTGGTTGGCGCTGGACTTCTGGGGGGTGGAACGGCGGGAAACTTGTGGGAGCGCATGGTGTCGGGCCAGGTGATTGATTACATTCACTTTCGATACTGGGCGATTTTCAATGTGGCAGACGCCGCCATCGTGGTGGGGATTATTCTGATTGTTATTGACTTTTGGCGCAAAGATCGAGCCCGCCATGTCTAGTCGTGACGTCCCGCTTGATTGGCACGGGCAGCGGTTAGATCGCTTTGTCGCCGACATGTGGCCCGAGCATTCCCGAACCTATTGGCAGCGGGCGATTGCACGCGGTCAAGTGACGCTGGATGGCAAGCCCGCGCGAGCGGGCGTGCCACTCAAAGCCGGGCAACGGGTCGGGATTGAATGTGGGCAGGAGTCAGGGGCGGGGGCTATCCTAGAACCCCAGGGGCTCAGCCTACGTGAGTGGCCTTCATGGGTGGTGTATCATGATCCGGAGGTCATGGTGGTGAATAAGCCGAGGGGGCTAGTGGTTCATCCTTCCCGGGGACACTGGGATGATAGTGTGGTGTCAAGGCTTTTGCCGTGGCTGCCGGCCGAAGCAGGGGAGCTTCGCCCGGGGGTGGTGCACCGACTCGACCGCGATACCACCGGACTGATGATGCTGGCGCGAACCGTTCAGGCCAAAGCGCTCTTGTCGCAAGCGATTCAAGAGCGTGAGGTCATCCGGGAATATCTGGCGGTTGTGCGCGGCCATATGCATCCCAGCCGGGGCGCGATTGATGCGCCCCTCGGACGCAACCCCAATAATCGCCTAAAAATGGCGGTCGTATTGGGGGGGAGGTCGGCCCGTACGTACTATCGCACCGTGGCAACTTGGCATTCGGCCAGTTTGGTGCAATTCCGCTTGGAGACGGGGCGCACGCATCAGATTCGGGTGCATTGCGCCTCTTTGGGACATCCGGTGTTGGGGGACACACTGTATGGGGGTCGCCATCCTCTATTGAAACTAGGCCAGATGTTGCATGCGGGCCGCCTCCAGTTTGTGCATCCGACCGACCATCGGCTCATGGAATTTGTGGAGGGGCCACCAGAAGACTGGGCGGGTCTATCTGTCCTGGGTGAATCTCGAATTGTCGAACCGACCCTGTATCCGGACCGGGCCGATCCGAGCACCAAAGCATGGCTGAATCAACTGGGCGTGTTTTCGGTTTGACGTAGGTTTTGGATCAGCGGAATCAGTTCCCTAAGAATCTCGTGGCGCACCGCATCCTCGCGCTTACCTTGGGTATGGCCTGTAAACAGGATCCCAAATGTGGTCGCACCGACGTCCGCCAGGCTGACATACACCTTATAGGGCAAAGATTCTAACGCGGCCGTCAACGGAGGTAAGAGACGCTTGGGGTCCAAAGCCAGGTCCACATCGACGCGGACCCGGAACGGAATTTTGGATTCGTTATGATGGTTTTCCACGTAAGCCTGAATCATCGTACCATTGGGAACGAGCATCGGGATGCCGTCGTCGTTGTCGAGAGTCGTGTATGCGAGATTAATGTCCCGTACGGTTCCGCTATAGACGGGTTTCATTCGCTCATGGGGAAAGGATGGCATGATGGTGGTAAACTGCCAAGTAATGAAGTTAATGCGATCGCCCACTTCGAAGGGCCGAAAAATGACCAGGCCGATGCCGGCAATGAGGTTGGAAAGAAAGTTTTGACCGGCCAGTCCCAAAATCACCGTGAGAAATGCGGATCCGAATACGACCGAGGACAGTCCCACTCCAAAAGCCGCTAAGAGGGCTAAGGCCAGGACCAAATAAAGGATTAACCGACCCATGAATCGGAACGAGGTACCCCGGCGCGACCCGAGAAGAGTGGAGGTACTATGTTTGAGCCAATTCTCAAAGAAATAGGAGATGGCTCCGCCTACCACAAGCACGATGGCGGCCCGAAAGAGGTCCCCGTAATGTTTTTGTATGGCATGGGGCAGATGCATCAACACTACCTGTAAACCTATGCCGACCAGGATGGCCAGAACAACTTTCCAAGCCAGACGCGGTTTTTTTGGCGTTTCGGCCACAAAACACCCCTCCCCCTGGTCCTTAGAGTACCATAGGAGGTCAATAATGACCGCGTATCCCGTAAGACGCATCGTGGTTTGCATCGGGCCCAGGTGTGTAAGAAAAGGGCGTCGCTTGGCGAAAATGGTTAAAAGCCGTCCCGATTGCGCGGTCATTCGGTCAAAGTGCCTTCGCCAATGCGGATGGGCGCCGGTGATTATCGTGTATCCGGAGGGGGCGTGGTACGGCGGCACAACACCTCAACAGGTAGACGAGATTCTTCAGTCCCACCCACCGCATGGTGTTATAGCGAGCACAAAGCCTCCCGACGAGCCCGGTGCCCTAGAGGTTGAGCCTTAAAAGATACTGGTAAAACAGAGTGGCTAAAATTGGTCGCATTGGTGTGCAGAGCGGAGTATAAGCTACAAATATTTTACAAAATTTGGACCGCAAAAAAGTCGGTCCTTAAAGCTAGCGGACATGGGCTCTTTTTCCCACAACTTAAAAATATTAATGTCCTGACCGCACAGGAGCCGATCAGAGTCAAGTTACCTAGAGTGAATTAGCATGGAGGACGTCGGGCCGATTATCCTGAAATATCTGTTCCTCAGTTTCTAGAGCACACTATAAATTTCCATAGACTAAAGATATAATAGGTTTAGAAAGTGGTTAAGCAGGTAGTACATATCGATTACTTCATAGAGGAATAGACATATGCATATCAGACGGGCTACTGCTGACGATATGGATTTTTTGTGGGAGATGTTATACTTATCCGTTTTCGTACCTGTCGGCTCTCCACCGCTGTCCAAGAAAGAAGTACTGGATGCGCCAGATATCAATCTATATCTGACTAATTGGGGACGTTCAGGTGACGTCGCCTTTATTGTGGAAGAAAATGCGGAACTATTTGGCGCGGCCTGGATGAGAATGTTTACTAACCATGAACACGGATATGGCTATGTCGATGATCGTACGCCAGAAATTATAATGGCTGTTCTATCCTCGCATCGAAATCAAGGGATCGGGTCAAGCCTAATGTCATCAATTTTGAAATACGCTACAGATCAAAAATATAGGCAGGTGTCTCTAAGTGTAGATCCCGCGAACAAAGCATTAAATCTATATGAACGTTTTGGTTTTGCTAAAATAGGAGAGTGTGATACGTCGTGGACCATGCTGAAAACGCTTTACGATTGCATGTGATTGACGAGTTGAGCGGCGTTGTACCTCAAACAAACCGGCTTATCCTTGGTCGCCTACTTAACGTTTATCCGAGTCAAATCAAATTCAAGTACGGCCCATACGGTAAACCATTTCTAGATCATGATGGAATCCAAGTGTATTTCAATATATCACATTCAGATACGGTTGCACTTTGTGCATTAAGCATCGAAAAAGAAGTCGGCGTCGATGTTGAACAAGCCCGCAAGGTACCTGAAATTGAATCTATTTGCAATGACATATGCTCAGTCGCAGAGTTGGGTATTCTAGACCATACCTAGCTATTCTCGCGCCGTGTATCATTGTCGGGCGGAGTTGACTTCGCTATAGTGGGCAAACGAGGCGGCCTCTCTTTGTAAAGGGGCTGTGAGGGGAATCGGATTGGGGGTATCATGGCCGGCCACACCAGTGTAGGTCATACTCCGCGCTGGCACTATGTAGTGACATCGGCCCCGGAGTCATGGGAGATGGCGTTAGGCGATATTCAAAGGGCGGATCTAAGCGCCCGGATCATTGAAAGTTTGGCCCCAGGTCTCTTTGTGGTGCAGTCCGAGTTTTCCCCAGCGCGCCTGGGAGATGCTCTGTGGGCGCAGGGGGTCTTCGTGCGCCACGTGTTCCCGATCCTCGAAACCGTGGACTGCTGTTCCTATGACAAAGCAGCCATCATACAGGCAGCGACCTGCTTGGGTCGCGTGTTGGATCCCACGAAAACTGTGTCGGTGCAAACTCGGGTCATGCCGGGAGTCGGGATGACCCCCTATGATTTGAATACCCCAGTGGCCGAGGCATTGACTGACCGGGGCTTTGCCATTGACGTGAAACATCCTGACCAAGCCGTGTCCATTCTTTGTGGTCCCAGCAAAGCCTATGTGGGGGCGTCATCGGTCAAGGACAATCTTTCGGATTGGGCGGGGGGCGCCAGGCGATTTGCCCACGATCCCCAATCCGTCAGTCGTGCCGAGTTCAAACTTCTGGAAGCGGTCGAGCTGTTTTCCATTGCACTGCCAAAGGCTGGCCGGGCGCTAGACTTGGGAGCAGCCCCTGGGGGCTGGACGCATATCTTAAGCGACCGCGGTCTTCAGGTGGTGGCGGTCGATCCGGCCCGTTTGGATGATCGTGTGAGCGAAATAGGGCTAGTCACCCACATCCGAGCGACGGTCCAAGTCTATTTGTCCCGCCACGTGACTGGTCCGGAGTTTGATCTTATCGTAAACGACATGAAAATGGACGCCGGGTTGAGCGCTCGCATGCTGGGAGAGTGTGCGCGCCTCATGAAACCGGACGGGGCGTCAATCATGACGCTCAAACTCAAAGCCAAGCATCCACACAAACAAATCAAAGGGGCCGTTCAGATTTTGTCGAGGCATTACCGCGTCGTGGGCTTGCGCCAATTGTTTCATAATCGCCGCGAGGTCACGGTCTATCTCAGGCGCCGCTCCCTCGAACGATCCTAATGCGCGATGCGACAGCTTTTATTTTCGCTGGGGGCCTTTACCTGGCTGAGGGACTGAGCTAGACTAGGTTTTGGAACACTGACCTTTAAGACCAGTCCCGCGAGACTGGAAAGGAGCCGGTGCAATTGCTCTGGGCCGTCTTGCGGTCGGAGCATTTTTTATGGGCGAATGTGGGAGTGAGTCGTGATGGCCGTGATTATGGGTGAAGGGGATATCTCGCGCGTTTTAATGCGTATGGCGCATCAAATTGCGGAAAGAAATCCAGGGGTTGACCAGTTGGTGTTGGCTGGCATTCGCACTCGCGGGGTTCCCATGGCGGAACGCATTGCCCGCGACCTCGGAAAAATTGAGGGGGTGCGCCCACCCGTGATTGCCGTGGACGTGCAGGCATATCGGGATGACAGGCCCCATCCGGTCCGGCGGGCCACTTGGACAGGGGCATCCGATTTAAAAGGTCATAAAGTGGTGTTGGTGGATGACGTGCTCTACACCGGCCGCACGGTGCGGGCGGCTTTGGACGCTCTTGTGGATCGGGGCCGGCCCGAAGTGGTGCAGCTTGCGGTGCTGATAGACCGGGGACACCGGGAATTGCCGATTCGGGCTGATTATGTCGGTAAGAATGTCCCCACGGCGCGTCATGAAGTCATCCGCGTACAACTCCGGGAGGTTGACGGCCAGGACCAGGTGGGTCTGGAAAAGGAAGGCGAGCGCCATCAATGATTTGTTAGGACTTCAGGGTATCAGTGCCCAAGAATTAGAAGCCATCCTAGAGGATGCGGCACGCTATAAGCGCGATGTGATCGGCCAATCAATTAAGAAATCAACGTTATTGCGCGGAAAAGCGTTTGTTAATCTGTTTTTTGAGCCATCCACCCGGACGCGCACCTCGTTTGAGTTAGCGGGCAAGTATCTTGGGGCGGACGTGATTAATGTGCAGGGTGAGGTGTCGAGCATCGCCAAAGGCGAAACCTTATACGATACGGCCCGCAATATCGAAGCCATGGGTGTCGACCTATTAGTGGTGCGTCACGGGGCTTCCGGTGTGCCGGCCGAACTGAAGCGCTATGTAAAAATTCCCGTCGTGAATGCCGGGGATGGGGCGCACGAGCATCCGACTCAAGGATTGTTAGACTTAATGACCGTGTGGGAACGTCACAAAAGCTGGAAGGATGTGCACCTCGTCATTGTCGGCGATATTCTACATAGCCGGGTGGCCCGTTCCGATTTGTGGGGATTTCTCGCGATGGGTGCACGAGTTTCCCTCGTGGCGCCGCCTTTGTGGATGCCGGACTGGATTGATGAGGGCGTCACGATGACGAGCGATCTTCTCAGTGCGCTGAAAACCGCGGATGTCATCCAGGTGCTGCGCATTCAAAAGGAGAGGTGGTCAATGGTCGGAATGCCCTCGCCTGAAGAATATCGGAGCCGTTGGGGACTCACTTTGGCCAGCGCAGCCTGCTTGCCCGAGAACGCCATTATCTTGCATCCGGGACCGCAAAATCGTGGTGTGGAGATAGACTCCGAGGTGGTGGCCCATGCGGCATCCCGGATTTTGGACCAGGTGGAAAACGGGGTGGCTGTGCGGATGGCGGTGTTAACACGGCTCATGGAGGGACATTATGAGGGATGAGACAGCGATCGCGATTCGCGGGGTGCGAGTCATTGACCCCTATCGCCACATCGATAGCGAACAAGAAGAGGTGTGGGTGGTCAATGGGCGTATCGCCCCGGAACCGATAAAAAATCTCGAGGCAAAGGTCATCGATGCCCGAGGGCTATGGCTAGTGCCGCGACTTCTTGATATGCATGTGCATTTTCGGGAACCCGGCCAGACCTGGAAAGAGACCATCGCGACGGGTAGCCGGGCCGCGGCGCACGGGGGGATTACGGCGGTTGCGGTCATGCCGAATACCGTGCCTGTGACTGATACGCCAGAACTTGTGGAGTGGGTTCAAATGCGTGGCCGCGCCATGGGGCTGGTGGATGTACTGCCGCTTGGGGCTGTGAGCGTGGGAAGTCAAGGCCAAGAGTTGGCCGATTTGGGACGTATGCACGAGTCTGGGGCCAGAGGCTTTTCCGATGACGGAAAGCCGGTGGCGTCGGCACGGCTCATGCGGGCGGCGCTTTCCTATGCCAAGAGCCTCGGGTCGGTTATTATTGATCATGCGGAGGATCCCAGCTTGTCTGAAGGAGCCTTGCTGCACGAAGGACGGATGGCGCACCGTATGGGGCTTTCCGCGGTTCCAGAGGTGTCCGAAGCCTCTATGGTGTGGCGCGACGTATTGCTCGCGGGTCTCACCGGGGGTGCTTTGCATATCGCTCACATTTCTGCCCAAGACAGCCTCGAGGCGCTCGCCTATGCTAAGGCCAAGGGCTATGCGGTGACGGCGGAAGTCGCCCCCCACCATTTGTTGCTGACGGAATCGGTTTTGGAGCAGTGGGGGTACGATCCGGTCACCAAAGTTAATCCACCGCTGCGGCCCGAGAAGACCCGTCAGGCCTTAATTGCGGCCGTCGCGAAGGGGTTGATTGGAGTGATGGCCAGTGATCATGCGCCCCATCACGCCGACGAGAAGGCTCAGCCGTACACCGACGCCCCGTTTGGCATCAGTGGGCTGGAGACGGTGGTGTCGTCACTTATCACCGCATTGATCGCCCCCGGCCACCTCACCCCTTTGAAAGGCTTCGAGCTCATGACCACGGGCCCTGATCAGGTGTTGGGACTCCGCTATCCTGGCCTATGCGCCGGAGCGCCGGCCGACCTCGCCTTAATCGATCCCGAGCGTCGGTGGAGGGTCGATCCCCAGGACTTTTATTCCCTGGGGCACAACACGCCGCTTTCTGGCATGACACTAATCGGTCAGCCGCTCTTCACCATGGTGAATGGGCGTTTCAGCATGCGAGAGGGGGAGGTTGTGGATGCGGGGATATCTCAAGTTTCTTGATGGGCAAGAGTTTTGGGGCACCTTTTTGGGCTCAAAGGCCTGGATCGGACGCGGCGAGGTAGTGTTTAACACGGCGATGACGGGCTATCAGGAAATTCTGACCGACCCTTCATACTATGGCCAGATTGTGGTGTTGACCTATCCTTTAATCGGCAACTACGGGACAGCGGAGTCAGCGGCGGAATCCTTGTTCCCCTGGGTACAAGGTCTGGTGGTGCACCGCTTGGAGGAAACGCCCTCCCACGGCGCCGATGCCCATTCGTTAATGGACTATCTACAAGCGTATCAAAAGCCTTTGCTCACCGACATCGACACCCGCGCTTTAACCCAGTACCTGCGCGACCGCGGCACAGGCCGGGCGGTCATGGCATCCGAGACGGTACCGGTGCAAGAGGCATTGGATCACCTTCAGGGGTACGATTTAACGCGGGCGGTCTACGCCGTCACTACCCCGGAGGGGTACGAGATTGCTGGCGATGGGCCGCGCATTACTGTCATGGACTATGGTGTCAAACAATCAATTTTGATAGAACTTCGTCGTCGTGGCGCTCATATTACGGTGCTGCCGGCCGACGCCAGCTGCGAAGACCTGGAAAGGACGCATCCTGACGGAGTGGTTCTCTCGAACGGGCCTGGGGATCCCGCCTCAATACCGGAGGTCTTGCCAACTGTCCGCTATGCCATCGACCATTACCCGACGCTGGGGATTTGTCTAGGGCATCAATTGATTGGCTTGGCCGAGGGAGCCGCCACCTATCCTCTGAAATTTGGACACCACGGGGCGAATCACCCCCTCTTCGATGAAGTGCTGAAACGTGTCTTAATCACTGCCCAAAATCATGGCTACGCGGTTGATGCGAGTGAATTGACCACACGGTACCGGGTGCGGATGACCCATCTGCATGATCAGACGGTGGAGGCGATTGAACATCGGGAACGTCCGGTGTTATCGGTCCAACATCACCCCGAAGCGGGACCTGGTCCCTCCGACTCACTCTATTTGTTCGATGAATTTATGGAAAAGGTGCACCCCAAGGAGGGTCCTCATGCCTAAGCGCAAGGATTTGAAACGAGTATTAGTCATCGGATCGGGCCCGATTGTGATTGGCCAGGCGGCGGAGTTTGACTACGCGGGCACCCAAGCCTGCCGGGCCCTCAAAGAGGAGGGCGTTGAGGTCATCCTGGTCAATTCCAATCCCGCCACCATCATGACCGACCTGTCGGTCGCCGATGTGGTCTATATCGAACCATTAACCGTGTCCTTTTTGGCGTACGTGCTAGGCAAAGAACGGCCTGACGGACTGTTGGCAACCCTGGGAGGGCAGATGGGACTCAACTTGGTATCGGCGCTCGCCAAGGCTGGGGTGCTCACCGATCTGGGCATCGAACTATTGGGAACCCAACTGTCCGCCATCGAAAAAGCCGAGGACCGCGAATTGTTCAAAAACCTTATGCTGCGGCTGGGACATCCCATTGCAAAGTCCCAAACCGTCACCACCGTGGAAGATGGCATGCGCTTTGCCGCTGAACTCGGCTACCCGGTGGTTTTGAGACCTGCTTACACCCTGGGGGGGAGTGGCGGGGGGTTTGCCAATGACCCCGAGGAACTTTTGACGCGCCTGCCCAAGGCATTGACGGAAAGTCCTATTGGCCAAGTCTTAGTGGAGGAATCTATCCGCGGGTGGAAGGAGGTTGAGTATGAGGTGGTGCGCGATGGCGCTGGCAATCAAGTGGTCATATGCAACATGGAGAACTTTGACCCGGTTGGGGTCCACACCGGGGACTCGATTGTCGTCGCTCCCTCGCAGACCCTTACTGACAAAGAGTATCACCGCCTTCGGACAGCGGCTCTGGATATTGTTCACCATTTGGGCATCGAGGGCGGGTGCAACGTCCAATTTGCCTTGCATCCGACCAATGCAGCGTATCGGGTGATTGAGGTAAATCCAAGGGTGTCGCGGTCGTCGGCACTAGCGTCTAAAGCGACCGGGTATCCCATTGCCCGGATCGTGGCCAAAATTGGGCTAGGACTCACGTTGGATGAAATTCCTAATCCCGTCACCGGCAGCACCAAGGCAGCCTTTGAACCAGCCCTCGATTATGTGGTGGTGAAGATTCCGCGCTGGCCATTTGATAAGTTTCCGGAAGCAGATCGCAGCCTCGGCACGCAAATGAAGGCGACGGGCGAGGTCATGGCTATTGACCGAACCTATGAAGCGGCTTTGCAAAAAGCGGTCCGGTCCTTAGAGGTTGGCCGGTTGGACCTCTTGGGAGAGGCCGAAGCCGCGGCGAGCGATGAAGAAGTCGAGCAATTGTCGATCCAGGAGACCGACCAGCGCCTCTTCTATTTGGCTGAAGCACTTTGGCGCGGCGCTTCGGTGGATGACCTGGCTGAGAAAACGGCGATTGACCGATGGTTTCTTTCCGGGATTGATCGGATTGTGCAAGCCGAAAAGCGGTTGGCCGATTCGCCGGATACTTGGGTTACCAGCCTGGGCTTTCTCAAAGCACTTGGCATTGCCGATGGTCGGATCGGATTTTTAGCGGGGGTGAGCGAGGATCGGGTGCGCGAGGAACGCAAAAGCCAAGGAATTATTCCGGGGTATCGCATGGTTGACACCAGTGCGGCCGAGTTTCCGGCGGAGACCCCCTACTTTTATTCGGCGTATGATGATGCCAACGAAGCCGAACCACTCCCTGGCAGAAAAATGATTGTGCTGGGATCGGGACCCATTCGTATCGGACAAGGCATCGAATTTGATGCGGCTAGCGTTTATGCGCTGACGGCCCTGAAAAATCGCGGCATTCGCGCCATTATGATTAACTCCAATCCAGAAACCGTGTCGACCGATTTTAACGCGTCGGATCGCTTGTATTTTGAGCCGATTACGTTAGAGGATGTGCTCAACATCGTGGACCGCGAACAACCGGAGGGGGTGTTAGTGCAATTTGGAGGGCAGACCGCCATTAATCTCGCGGCCGGATTGGTGCGCCACGGGGTATCCATTGTCGGGACCAGTCTGGACGGGCTAACTAAAGCCGAGGACCGCCATCAATTTGATGAGGTGTTGGAACAGGCCGGTATCCGCCGGCCACCCGGTAAAACGGCGGCCACCGCCAATGAGGCGTTGGCGCTCGCCGAGGAAATTGGTTTTCCGGTGCTGGTGAGACCGAGCTTCGTGTTAGGCGGGAGAGCGATGCGCATTGTTGACGATATCGAGGGGTTGAGTCGGTACGTCACTGAGAGTCCTCAAATGGGGGAAGACCGGCCCTTATTAATCGACCGTTACATGAACGGGATTGAATTGGAAGTGGATGCCGTGAGTGACGGTACCAAGGTGTTTATCCCCGCCGTGATGGAACATGTCGAGCGCGCGGGCGTTCATTCTGGCGACTCGGTCGCGGTGTTGCCGCCGGTGCGGGCCGGGGCGGGTGTGATTGAGGACGTGGTGCGCATCACGCGTCTATTGTGCCAAAGCATGGGCATCAAAGGGTTTTTAAACGTCCAGTTTGTGGCCGTCGATGGCGTGGTCTATGTTATTGAGGCCAACCCGCGTTCCAGTCGCACCGTGCCTTTCCTGATTAAAGCGACCCACGTGCCGTTGGTCGATTTGGCGATTGAGGCGGTGGTGAGCGGTCGGCTGCCTGACCGGGTTTTAGATGGTCTATTGCCGATGCCCGGATACTATGCGGTGAAAATGCCGGTCTTCTCCTTCTCGAAATTGGGAGAGGTAGACGCGGTGCTGGGACCGGAAATGAAGTCGACCGGCGAGGTGATGGGCATAGATGTGGATTTGCCGCGGGCTTTGTACCGCGCCTTGGTGGCGGGCGGGTTTCGCCTGTCGATTGGCGGCCGGATTCTCGCCACCATCGCCGACCAAGACAAGGCGGAAGCGTTGCCGCTATTAAAGGAGTTGGCCGATATGGGCTACCGGATTTATGCCACCCGGGGCACATGGGCCCTGCTGTCGAGTCAGGGCATCGCCGCGACTCCGGTATATCGCATCGGTGAACGTCGTCCCCATCTCGTCGATATGATTCGCGACGGACACTTTGAACTGGTGATTAACACCATCACTCACGGCGGGCAGCGTGAGCGGGAGGGATTCCTCATTCGCAGGACGGCGGTGGAGCGGGGGATTTTATGCATGACCTCTTTGGATACGGTAGCGGCGGCCATCGAGGCGGTGAAGGGACGAAGCCGGCGGCCGTTCGAGGTGCATTCTCTCAACGAATGGCGGCGTGGGGGAGCGGAGGTTGGACTGGATGAACAGCGCATTTGAGGTGCCCATTGTAAAGCGTCTGGAGCCAGCATCCGGTCATGTGGAGCTCCTGGTCGATAGTCCGGTGTTGGCCCAAGGCAAGCCTGGGCAGTTCTGCCACATTCTAACCCCGGGCACCTTGCGCCGGCCGGTCTCGTTTTCCCGGCTGGAACCGTCTACCGGTTTGGCGGGACTTTTGATTCAGGTTGTCGGGTCGGGAACCCGCTGGCTTTCGGATCGTCAGGTCGGCGATACCCTCGATGTGTTAGGGCCCCTGGGTCGCGGGTTTGCGCCACCGCGTTTGGACCGCCCCTGGCTGTTGGTCGGGGGCGGCACGGGGATTCCTCCTATCTATGCGGCTTTACAGGCTTGGCGCGATCAAGTTTCTGAGCCCGTTGCGGTCGTGTTGGGTGCGAAAACCCGGGACGCGCTCATTATGGTAAAGGATGTTCGACAATTGGGCTTCGAGGCCGAGCTTACCACCGATGACGGCAGCCAAGGTCGGATCGGCACCGTGATGGCGCCGGTTCAGGAATGGCTTGCCGCACACCCCCGAAGTCAAGTCTGGGCATGCGGGCCGACACCCATGCTCAGGGCTTTGCACGGGGCGACCCAGGGCTTGTCGGGTCCCGTGCAGTTGGCGTTAGAGCAGCGCATGGGGTGTGGCATTGGGGCGTGCCTCGCTTGCGTGGTGCCGGCTCAGCCGGAAAGCCCTGATGGACCCGCCTATCGGCGCGTATGTACCGATGGGCCGGTTTTTGAGCGAGAGGAGTTGGCCTTTTAGGTGGATCTTACCGTATCGTTGCCTCGCGGCCTGGTACTTAAAAATCCTATTGTAGCGGCTTCGGGTACCTTTGGATTTGGACCGGAGTATGCTTCGTACGTCGATCTTAACCGATTGGGGGGCATTAGCGTCAAAGGTATTTCGCCTAAACCTTGGCGCGGAAATCCGCCGCCTCGAGTCTGGGAAACGCCGGCAGGCCTCCTCAATTCCATTGGCCTGCAAAACCCGGGGGTAGATGCCTTTATCACCGATGACATTCCATTTTTGACGGGTGTTGACACGGCCGTTATCGCCAATATTATTGGTCATACGGTCGAGGAGTATCAGGCAGTGGCCAAACGTTTGGACGCGCAAGCCCGCATCGACGCATTTGAAGTGAATATATCCTGCCCGAATATTAAAGAAGGAGGCATGGCCTTTGGCCATGATCCCGATCAAGCCTATCAGGTCGTGCGAGCGGTGCGTATGGTCACACAAAAGCCCGTGATAGTCAAAATGTCTCCTAATCTCGAATTCCCCGGGGTTATTGCCAAGGCGGTTGTCGATGCCGGCGCGGACATGATTTCGGCGATTAATACACTGGTGGGTCTTGCGATCGACTTAAAGGCGCGCAGGCCCGCTTTGGGAGGGGGAACGGGAGGACTATCCGGCCCGGCCATCAAACCCGTTGCGGTCCGGATAGTGTATGAAATTGCCTCAAACGTTGCCGTGCCGGTGATTGGCATGGGCGGCGTTCAGTCGGCCGAGGACGTGCTGGAGTTTTTGATGGCCGGGGCTAGTGCGGTCATGGTGGGGACCATCACGTTTCAGCACCCCGACCGCATGATCAGGATTATTGATCAATTGCCCGACGTACTCAGGCACTATGGGTTTAGTAATCTGAACGAGGCGGTCGGAGCGGCTTTGGGTAAAGCGGGGGCGGTATCATGAATGTTCGGTTGTGGGTTGCCTTGGATGTTTCTAGCCAAAGTGACGCGGACGCGATACTGGCACGGCTAGACGGGCACCGCGACATTAAAGTCGGCATGGAACTTTTCTATAGCGCCGGTCCAGAGTATGTCCGCGATTTGATCGGCCGGGGCTATCATATATTCCTGGATCTGAAATGTCATGACATCCCCCGGACGGTAGCGCGGGCTGTGGGCAATATTGACCGTCTGGGGGTGGAGCTTTTGACCGTGCATGCGGCTGGAGGGTTCGAGATGCTGGATGCGGCGTGCCAGGCTCAAGGGACCCTGTCTTTAGTGGGAGTCACGGTGTTAACCAGCCTGGATTCCAAGGGGTTGGCGGATATCGGAATTTTTACCCCCATTGCGGAGTTGGCGCGTGTCCAGGCCCAGGCCGCGGCAAAGGCGGGGATCGCGGGACTCGTAGCCTCGGGGGGTGAAGTGCAGGCCTTACGCCAATTGTGGCCGACAGCTCGCTTAGTAGTGCCTGGGATTCGCCGTACGGGCGATGCCGCGGGGGACCAACGTCGGGTCGTTGGCGCTGCTGAGGCGGTTCGCTTGGGTGCCAGCGATATCGTGGTGGGTCGGCCAATCACTGCCGCTTACGATCCCAAGAGGGTATTAGAACAGTTTCTTCGGGAACTGTCCGGCTGAAGAAAAAAGGGGCGAACCAGGGTGCTTGATTCAATAAAGGCATTAGGAGTTTTGGAGCAATGTGGCGCTTACCTGCACGGTCACTTTTTACTAACCACGGGTCTACACAGCAATCAATTTTTCTTGTTGGCGCGGCTGACCGAGCGGCCCGAACTTTTGGACGCCTGGGCTTTAGTGTTAGCGCGGCAATTGGAACCGTATGGGACCAAGACCGTGGTCGGACCGGCCATGGGCGGGATTATTCCAGCATACGCGGTGGCCCGCCAGTGGGATGGTGCCAGGGTGTTGTTTGCGGAAAAGGATGATCAAGACACCATGCGGTTTAAGCGAGGATTTCGCATTGAACCAGGCGAATCGGTGGTCGTGGTGGAAGATGCCGTAACGACCGGTAGTTCCGTGGCCAAAGTCATCGATGCCGTCAAGCAAGAAGGGGGCCGGGTCGCCGCAGTCGGTGCGTTGGTGGACCGTAGTCAGGGGCCCTTGCGTTTTGAAGAACCGTTGGTCTCCTTGGTCAAATTAGGGGAGATCCCGCACTGGGAGGCGCATGATTGTCCCTTGTGCCGTCAAGCCGTTCCCTTGATACGGCCGAAGGCTTGACCTAAAGCCATTAGCGGTGTCTCGGGGAATGGAGTCGCCGAAACATGTGACTCAGCCTCCGCAGGTCAACTTGCTTAAAAATGTAGAATTTTTGGCCCCTATTCCGAGGGATCCCAAACGTACCGATGGTTGACCGGGATCTGAAGCGCGTCGAGAATTCGACGCGTATATGCG
>JAJZXX010000189.1 GCA_021806205.1 Bacillota bacterium
AGAACCTCCTCGTCGATCGGGGTCAGAGACCCTCACGAGAGGCTTCGGCCCGCCGGGCCGAGATCCTGCTGAACGATCCTCGGTGGTCAGTCATTATTGGAATGGCTGTTCAGCCATCAACGGAATGCGTGGTCAGTGATTAGTGGAATGTGTGGTCAGGACTTTCCGGAATCGGTGGTCAATATCAATCGTAATATGCAGACGCCTGCGCTTCTTGGCCCAACTGGTGTGTGAAGGGCTCCCGATGCGAAAACTTGACTCCAAAACCGGAACATTTAAACACCCTCTCGAGTCCGAAACGCTGGCCTTGGATATCGGTCCTTCCACCATTGCTATTGTGGGTAACAGTCAAGCCAGTCTCCAACAATTTGCTGCCGAAATTCTGCGGGATCATCGTATGATTCGCCGTTTGCCACGGCATCTCGATCGGCAACGCCGGGCGAATAATCCCGATTGCTATGACGCCCAGGGTCGGGCCCTCTCCAGCAAACATCCTACAAAAAAGTGCCGACGGCAAGTGCAAATGGAAGGCCGTATCGCCGAACTCTTCCGCCGTGAAGCGGCCCATCGCAAGGCGTTGCACGGGCGTCTCGCGAATCAGATTCTTGGTCTGGGCGTTCTCATTCAAACCGAAAAATTGAGTTATAAAGCGTTTCAAAAGCGATTTGGCCGGTCTATTAGCATCCGGGCTCCCAAACTGTTTTTGTCCATCTTAACCCACAAGGCTGAAAGTGCTGGCGGACAGGTGATCGAATTCAGCACCCGCACCACGGCCTTATCCCAAGTGTGTGTCTGTGGCAAGAAGCACAAAAAACGGCTCTCTGAGCGCGTCCATGCCTGCGAGTGTGGCGTGACGACGCAACGCGACCTTTTTAGTGCCTATCTGGCCCGCTTTATGGAAGATGATGCCCTCCAAGTCGCCAAGGCCCGCGAGTCTTGGCCCGGTGCGGAACCGCTCCTGCGGACGGCTTGGCAACAGGCAGTCACAAAACCACCTGCCAGTCGAGGGACTCGTCCTTCGTCCTTTGGCCGCTATCCCAGCGACCCGAGTCAGAGCGGGTCGTCCGAGAAAGTTGGCGCCACGGTCGGTATCGTGGCCAATCCTGCCGCTAAGAGCTTGGATGTTGTAGCCTTCTCGCGTCCTTCGGGACAAGAGGTTGTGAGAGCCAGGAAGAGGCTGCAGGAATTCGCAAATAGAACCCCCACCAGTACTCGCTGTAAAGCTCGCCGGCTTTAGCCGTGGGGAGGTTCAGGGAGCACTATATAGCTACACTTTCTAATTTTCAGCAGGACTTTATCACCCGAATCACGAAGGTTGTAGTTGTAAGACGTTTTACAATAGGGGTGTATCCTGTGCTCGCACGTAAAGACATTGCCTTGCAAAAAATACGGTCGCTGGTTGACCAGTCGCAGGTTGGCGACCGCTTGCCTTCCGAAGATCAGTTGGCCGCAGTCTGCGATGTCAGTCGACCTACCGTCCGAGCGGCGCTGATTACGTTGGAAACCGAAGGCCGAGTCCTACGCCGTCAGGGGCTCGGCACGTATGTGGCCCAACCGCCGCACATTTTTCATCCGCCGATTGATGCGCTGTGGAGCGTCTTCGACATTGTGAGCCGGAGCGGTTTTAGGCCCTCCATCAGCGACGTGACTATCACGGACGAGGTTATGCACCAGAAAGCCAATCGCACATTACAGTTGCCATCTGATGCCCGGGTCACGGAAATTTCACGCACTGTCATGGCTGATGAACAGCCAGGGGTATATCTGCAAGACTACATCGCCCCCACCGGGTCGGCTCATCAGTTCCAATCATTTGATGGCGAGACATTGGCACAGTTTTTATGGGATCAGTGCCATATTCGATTATCCTATGCGCTCAGCAATATTTCGGTCATGGGTGCCTCGCATGACATCAGCCACGCCCTCAGTGTGCCGCTAGGCGCGCCTATTCTCTTTATTGAGCAAACTGCCTATACCGAGCAGCATGACCCCGTGGTGTATAGTCTGGGATTCTATCGTGAAGGGTTGATCACCTATACCGTCACACGACACACTGACACCTCTAGCAAAAGGAGATACGACCGATGAGGAAACTCATAGTACTAGGGCTTGACGGAGCAGTGCCAACGATTATTGAGGATTATGTGCAGAAGGGGTTATTACCACACTTCCAGTGTCTAATGGAAAATGCAATATATGTTCGCGCTCTGTCGAGTTTTCCTGGGGTGACGCCCGTTAATTGGGCAACTATCGCGACGGGTGCCCACCCGGGAATGCACGGTATTGTGGATTTTGTGTGGCATGAGAAAGGCGAACCTCTGACCCAAGGCCATTCAGGCTTTGCTTCCGGGGCGCTGCAAGCGGAAACTTTGTGGGAAGCCCTCGCTCGCCAAGGATACCGTGCGGCGACGCTCAATTTCCCAGGCGCCTGGCCCCCGCGTGTAGCTGGCACGTTAACCGTGGTCGGAGAAGGATCTCCCGCTAGCCATTCTCATTTTGAGTTGCGCGCGAGTTCCTGTTTTGCCACGGCGGGCCTACGGTCGAGCATGCGCGATGCGGAACCCTTGACGTTGCCGCACGGCACGATCCATTTGAGACCAGAGTGGGACGACCAAGGGCAGGGCCCTCAGCTAACGGTGACGCTTGAAAGGAAGGCGCCGGGAGGTGGGACCCGCTTACATGTGCGCGGTACTCAAAACGTTGTCGGGCCGCTCGACTACCTGGGGGAGCTCAATCAATTTTCCCCATGGTTTCGGGGAACGTTCATCGTCAATGGTGTATCCCGCGAGGGGACATTTCGGATCTTGCTATCGCATTTCCACGATCGATCGCAGGATGTGCAAGCCGCGTTGTACATCTCACAAATTATGCCGGTTGACGGAATCTCGGTGCCTGAAGAGGTCGGCGAAGAATTGGTCACGGCGATCGGTCCCATAATCGAGAATTCGGGAGGCCGCGGGTATGAGCGCGGATGGATCGATGATGCCGTCTTCATGGCGGAAGGCCAATACAAAGGATTATGGCTTGCCAGCGCGGCCCGCTACTTGGTGGACCACGATCAAGCGGATGCGGTCTTCGTGAAGTGGCATTTTCTCGATCATGTGCAACATCTATTCTGGGGTCAGTTCGACCCAATCTCTCCCTGGTATCAACCGGAACGCGCCCCGCACTTTGAGGAACTTTTCCGCCAAGCCTACCAAATTGCGGATGCCATGATTGGACAAGTCCAAGCCGCCTTAGGACCAGATGATATTCTTGCGGTGGTCTCCGATCATGGCCACATTGCCCATTTGAAAGCGATGTCTATCAATAACTTTCTCGTTGATCAGGGATTCATTACGCTGCTCCAGAACAATCCTCCTGTGATAGACTGGACCGCAACCCAGGCGTATGCGGGTCCCTGCCTCGGCCACATCCATATCAACCTTCAAGGGCGCGAACCACAAGGCGCCGTCGCTCCCCGTGAATATGCCCCAACCCAACAAGCCATTGTTCGGGCCTTGCGCGAGTTCCGTGATCCCGACACCGGAGCCTTTCCTGTGCAACTCGCGATTCCTATCGAGGAAGGAACGAGTTTTGGCCAGTGGGGTGCTCGTGCAGGCGATGTTTTATATTTCATGGAGGCTGGATACACGGGTGATGTCAACTGGTTTCCGCTTACGGCGGATGGAACCGTGCTACTGCCCATGTCGCGAGATATCGTCTCGACTGCAGAATATGGGGAAGGCAAGTTCATTGCGTCGAAGTTTCAAAGCGCCCACGGGTGCGGCTTGCCCTCACGCACATTAGGTCGCGGAACCGAGGAGGCGATTTTGTTCATTCAGGGACCTATGACAGGAGGAACACGTCTACCGGAGAATCTTACCGGCGCGCGGCTTGTGGATGTCGCTCCAACGCTAGCCGCATTGTTGGGGGTGCATCCACCGCATCAGGCGCAAGGGCATTCGCTAATCGGAATAGAGTCATCGACTGCTGATCCCTCAATGCATTGATGGGATTAATGGCACGGGTGGCTTGGGCGCTCGATGCGTGCCCCTGAAATATTCTTTGCTGTTTGCGGCTCGAGACTCTCTGCGCCATTTGGAGTACCCGATGAGAAGCGGCTCGGTGGATTCAGTCCGTCAACCAACGGCTCGGGATCCGAAGGCCGATGGTTCCGGAAAGGGGCGGTGGTTTTGGCGGCGGTGACAACGCCGGTTCTGACACGGCGGCGGCAGGCCTGGGCGCTCGTGGTGATTGTGATCGGAGTGTTGGTGGCGGCCATCGATACGACGATTGTCATTCTGGCCCTGCCTACGATGATGCGTTCGCTTCACGCGAGTCTTGCGAACATAGTGTGGGTGAGTATGTCGTACCTTCTCATCATTACCCTGTTAGCCACGCAGGTTGGACGACTGGGTGATATGTTCGGCCGCGTTCGCCTCTATGAACTGGGGTTTGTTATCTTTGTCATCGGATCTTTGCTCTGCGGCGTGTCGGTCAACGAGAGTATGCTGATTGGTTTTCGCATCGTGCAAGGCATTGGGGGGGCCTTGATCAGCGCCAACAGCGGAGCGGTGATCGCAGACACCTTTGAGCCGCAGCGTCGAGGGCGGGCCTACGGGTATACATCCGTCGGATGGAATGTGGGTGCTATCGTTGGCGTCTTGCTCGGGGGAATCCTGACCACGTATTTCTCGTGGCGCTATATTTTTCTCATTAATGTGCCGATCGGTCTGACCGCTGTGATTGTCGCGTGGTTTGTTCTTCAAGACCGCGGAGAACGCTCGGCCCGCCACATGGACTGGGGTGGTATGGTGCTGTTGGGGCTCGGCCTCTTTCTAGTCCTGCTGACCATGGTGCGAATGACCTCGCAGCCGTTCTCCGACGCGCTTGCTGTTCCGCTGATTGCTGGGCCACTGCTGTTGGTCGCGTTCGCCATTGTTGAGCGGCGGCAATCATCACCGATGCTTCAATGGCGGTTGTTCCATAACCGCCTGGTGTCCGCATCGTTACTGGCGGCCTTTTTTCAGTCGCTGGGAAACTTTGCCGTGCTATTTCTGGTTATTATGTATCTGCAAGGGCTTCGTCAGCTCACGCCGTTGCACGCCTCATTATTGTTAGTGCCCAGTTATTTGGTGGGGGCCGGACTCGGTCCCGTCTCCGGCCGCTTAGCGGACAAGGCAGGTCCAGCCCTGCCGGCCACCGCGGGGTTGGCCATCCAGGCGGTGGCATTGTTCCTGTATGGACATCTGGGACTGCGGACCCCGTTGTGGCAGGTGGCTGGCATCAGCATTATTAACGGCATGGGAGCCGCAGGGTTTTTCCCGGCTAACAATGCCGCCATCATGAAAGGATCGCCCCGTGGATCTTATGGCATTGCGTCGGGAATGTTACGTACCTTTGCCAACATTGGCATGGTCCTCAGCTTTGCCTCGGCCCTGTTGGTGGCCTCGGCGCAGATCCCCAAACACTTGGCATTTGCCATTTTTGTCGGAACGACATCGCTGACGGGGCACCTGATGGCCAGCTTTAACCACGGCATTCACGCGGCCTTTTATCTGGCCATCGCACTCCTGGCTGTCGCCGCTCTCTTTTCTGCCCTGCGGGGCACCGCAACGGACGAGCTGTAATTGGCGATGACGTTCGACAGAGCCGATTGACGATCCCCACGGCGGTGGATGAGGGAGGGCCAGCGATCGTAGGGTGTTTCCTGAACTCTAGCTGTGTCATGGCAAAGCAGCGGCCCGTCGCATCCAATGTCCCGGAACGCTTGGTCGTGCCTAACCGGACAACCCGCTCAAAGGCCAGATCCCGGGCATACTCCGCGACTACCCGGGCCGATGCAGGCGTCAAATGTTCCGGACCCAGTCCGAGTTGCTAGTTCGCCGGGGCTAATCTTGCGCCCTCGGCGGGGCACACCCACTATGACCGGGTCCATCGAGAGTCACCAAACCCTCCTAGTTTATTCTAGCTTACTCAACGCCGATTCCGACCTGCACCACGTAATGGCGCCTAACAAGTCGGGCAAGTGGGCGATTGAATGGGGGATTATGGCGCGCTGGCCGTTACCCAGATGGTGACGCGCGCCTGACCACAGGCCTGCAGCCCTGGATGCGTTCTTGCATCTGCCCCACAAATTCGGACTACCTGGGGTACGGGTATCATCCTTCTCCCAGATCCTCTCGATGGATCTTCTGGGATCCCTATTTGGAGGAGCTATGTCGCGACTTACCGTCGAAAATTCTTTGCACTAATACCACAAAGTACCTCACAAAAGTGAGGTACATATAGGTGGCCTTTCCCTAAACTTAACGCCGAAGTGTTCACAGTGAGTCCTACTAACACGCGCTCCGGCCACCGTCGTGGGCTTACGATATGGCGTAACAACACCGCCTGTTGATCCGCGGAATCTGCCACAACATTGTCATAATTTAATCTGTGTCGAATACATAGCCTTACCGGACTAGCAGGAAAATAAGCTTGACATTGACTGAAGTTGTACTCATAATGCCCAATAGTGACCGAGAATGTTGTATAATGACCATATGCAGAGGAGTGATCATGTGTCAGAGCATGCGGGGGATTCGTCAAAACCGATCGGACCGACTGTCTTTGTCAGAAACGCAACGGGTCTTCGCAAAGAGGCCGGAGTTTTCGACATTTTCGTGTACAACACCAACAACCAGAACATTGGGCTCGGAGTCGCCTTCCTCGGACTAGCAATCGGCTCGTACGCCGGCGGACTACTCCCTCTTTCCGCCGTTCTCGCGTCGATAATTGTCATCCCGCTATACTTAGTGTATGGAAAACTCTCCGCCGACATGCCGAGATCCGGAGGTGATTACGTGTGGACGAGCCGCATCTTCGGGCCCAAGTTCGGTCCGCCTATCGGATTTGCACTGGCTTGGACATGGATTATGCTCGCGATTACCGCGATTGGAGCGCCCGCAGCCTTCTTTAGCCAGCTCGGCGTTTCGGGATGGATGCGCGCGTTGGGCGTCGCGACGGGGTCGCCGGTGTTCACCCGTATCGGGGACTGGGTGTATAGCCAAATTGGCATGATCGTCGTAGGGCTCGCCCTTCTTGCGTTCTTTACCTTCATTATGATCCGCGGCGTCCGTATGTATATGAAGGTCCAGAATTGGGCTTTCGGGTTTGCGATAGTCGGCATCCTTTTGGAGTTCGTTGCTGGTATCATCACGAATATTCACAAATTCCCACAGCAATTTAACGAGTATGTTGTTAAGGCAGGCGGGGTACACAATGCCTACGCCATTGTTATGGCCAATGCCTCCGCACATGGAGTTGCTGGCAGACCGGTCACTGCGACGATGTACGCCATGGTCTGGACGCTCTATATGGTGCTCTTCGGTGCCACCTCGTGCTACATTGGCGGGGAGGTGCGCCGGGCACGGTCGACTCAGCGGATCGGTATGCTAGGGTCTCTGATTCTGACTGGGGCTGCCATAGCCATCATGCTCACGATAGTGATCGCCCATATTGGCGGTCCATTTCTCAATGGGCTGTCAGAAACCAGTCCCGCGAAGCTCGGACTGACATTCCTTCCGAATTATAACGAACTGTTAACCATTGGGGCGGGAGGAAACTTCTTCTGGGCGCTGATCTTGGGCTTTCTGTTCTTGTTTTGGACCTATGTTTGGATGCCAATCAACTATTTCACGGCCACACGTTTGATGCTTGCCCTTTCGCTGGACGGCTATTTGCCCGCATCGTTGTCGAAGGTGCACGAGAAGTATGCCACCCCATACATCGGAATTCTGGTAGCAGGTTTACTCGGTGCAGTTTCGATGGTGCTATATGTGGTCGGCATCCTTTCGGTGATCACGCTCCTGTGGGCCGGAATTGTGATGTTTACGGTGGTAGGATTTGCTGCCATTCTATACCCCTCGCGGCTACGCGATATCTGGTCCGGTAACGGCGGCGGACGGTTCTTAGGCATCCCGACAATCCGCATCTGGGGAATCCTATTAGTGCCCTCCATGCTGTTCATCCTGTTCCTCTTCTGGAATGATCCGGTCGTTGGAATCGGGCATAGTCCATTGCAAATGTATTTCAATATCGGGCTTCCGTTGAGCGGTCTTGTACTGTACTTCATTATATGGGGAGTACGAAAGCGGGCGGGTATCGATTTGAGGCTGGCGGCCGCTGAGATTCCACCCGAGTGATCGGACAATTACATTGTTGAAATACGGAAATGAGGAGGGAGAACCGCCAAATGCGCGACGTACGGATGGAAAATCTTCGACAATTGGTTGAATCCCATGGAGCTGTTGAAGTCGATACGGCGGCTAGTGTACTAGGTGTCTCCCGTGAGACGATCCGCCGGGACATGGGAAAACTGGCTGAGCGCGGATTGATCAGACGCACGCGAGGAGGTGCGTCAGCCATCGACTTTTCCCTTACAGAACGCGAGCTGGAACTGCGCCAGTCAAGCAACATCGAGGAAAAGGTTGCCATAGCGCGGTACGTTGTCGACCGGTTGGTGGAGGACGGCATGTCAATCGCGCTTGACGGCGGGACTACAGCACTTGAGGTGGCCCGGCAGCTAGGTGGTCGGCGCAATGTGACGGTCGTTACGTCGAATATTCCAGTCGTCGTTGAATTGGCACGAGCGGGGGTCAATGTCGTCATTGTGGGAGGGGAGTTGCGAAGACGGTCGATGACAGCGAGTGGACCGTTCGCCAATGATATGATGCGAATGTTCCATGCTGATATCGCGTTGGTCTCTGGTCCGGCGATCAATGCGTCCGAGGGACTGATGGATAGTTACGTTGACGGAGTGACTTTCAAGAAGATTATGATCGACAATGCTGACGCGGCCTATGCACTGTTGGACAGTTCGAAGATTGGGCAAAAATCGTTTATCTCTGTTTGCGAGCTCAGGGATCTTCTCGGCATTGTCACTGATTCCCATATTAGCCCGCAGCAATTGGCTGAATTCGAGGGGGCGGACGCTGACATTCTGCTTGCCGAAGTATGAGAATCGGTAAAGAGATGGGGGTAGGACATGAGTGAGTCAGACTTGCGCGTTATTCAATCGGGCGTTGCAACCTTCTTTGGTCGGCCCTTGATAGCGCCCAACGCGGTAGGAGGGGTGAAATGTGCCATTGTAGGCGTCCCGTGGGACGAGGGCAACGTCGGTCGAAATGGCGCCAACTACGGTCCGCGAACATTTCGTGATGCGTCGCATTGGTTCTTTGGCTACAACGCTGAGGATGACTTTGATTTGTGGGAGGAATTTCCGACAGTAGACGTGGGAGATGTGCCCGTGATGCCGCCAAATGCCGAGCGCACTATGGATTTAATCGAATCCCACGTGCGTTCGATACGTACGCAAGGTGTGTTTCCGTTCTCGGTGGGGGGCAACCATTCGTTAGCGATCGGAGCTGCTCGCGGTGCCGCTTCGACGGTGAGCAGGATGGGCTATCTTTCGATCGATGCACACTTGGACACCGCGGACGAGTGGGCCGGAGAGCGTTTGATAAGCGGGTGCCCGACCGCACGAGCGGCAGAGATCGAAAACGTGAATCCCCGCAACGTGGTCGTGTTCGGGGTGCACGGATGGCTGAACCCGCGTGACCAGGTTCAGAACGCTGCGGACAAGGGAATTATTTGGTTCGGTTCACAACAGATCGACCGTCTTGGGCTCAAACATGCACTCGCGGAGGCTATTCGGATCGCGACGGACGGAGTAGACGGTCTCTATGTGAGCTTTGACCTTGACTCAGTCGATGCCTCAGCAATGCCGGGTACGGGAACGCCAGAACCTGGTGGTTTTACGGCCAAAGAAGCGCTATACATTGCGCGTGAACTCGGACGCGCCAAGCCGATCGCTGCTGACGTTGTTGAGCTGGCACCTTGCTACGATCTGTCGGGTATCAGTGCTCGCCTCGCGTGTGCGGTTACCATGGAAATTCTTTCGGGATTGTGTGGGAAATGACTGTACTGACGGATGGTTTGCCCAAGGAGAACGACGTAGTGCGCCTTTGGGGGCGACGGCACGTACTCGTCGGTATGCTGCACCTGCTTCCCCTGCCGGGGGCACCCAGGTACGACCCCCGGATGGGGATGATGCAAGCCCGGGAACGTGCGCGAAGTGAAGCGGAACAGCTCATCCGAGCCGGGTTCGACGGATTCATTGTCGAGAACGGATGGGACATCCCCTTTATCAAACCCGGGGACATCGGCCACGAGACAGCGGCTGCTCTTGCTGTCATTGTTGCGGATCTAAAACGTGAATTCCCAGAGGTGCCGATCGGTGTAAATTGCCTGGCCAATGCTGTTAACGTCTCAATCGCAGTCGCCGCAGCGGCTGGAGGTTCGTTCGTCCGTGCGAATCAGTGGGCGAATGCGTATGTCGCGAATGAGGGGGTTATCGAGGGCCAAGCGGGACTCGTTTCGCGCTACCGCCACGCCATTGGAGCAGATTCGGTAACCGTTTGGGCGGATGTCAAGGTTAAGCTCGGTGCCCATGCTATTACTGCGGACCGTTCGCTCGCGGAGCAGGCGCGAGATGTGGCGTGGTTCGATGCCGATGCGTTGATCGTCACGGGGACGCGCTTGGGTGATGCACCTGTCGATGATGATCTAAAGACCGTCCGCCAGGCTACAACGCTTCCGGTCATTGTGGGTTCAGGAGTGCGAGTCGACAACCTAGAAGACGTGTTTCAGCACGCTGACGCCGTTATCATCGGTAGCTCGATTAAACAGAACGGGGCGTGGCACCAGCCCATGGATGAAACTGTCCTCCACGCAATACGGGCCGAGCGGGACCGAATCGTTGCCATAACGTCAAAGGAGTGACGCGAAGATGGGGTTTTTAAGGAGGGGTCCCCAACTCAAAATTTTTTACGCTTCCGACATTCATGGTTCGGAACGTGTATTTCGTAAGTTTTTGAACGCCGGAGAGTTCTATCATGTCGATGCCATAGTCTTCGGCGGCGACCTGACCGGTAAGGCGATTATCCCATTCATAGAATATCAGCCAGGACGCTTCCGGGCGGATATTTTCGGGGTCACCCATGAGGTTGAGACCGGGTCCGCGTTGACGGAACTCGAACAGTTCGTGCGGGACCGTGGTTCTTATCCGTATCGTACGACACCCACAGAACTCCATAGTATGCAGCAGGATACGACCCTTGTTTCTTCAGTGTTCAGCAGGGTTATGTCGAAGACAGCGGAAGATTGGGTGACGCTTGCGGATGATCGGTTGAGGAAAGCCCATATACCGTGCATCATGATGCCGGGAAACGATGATGAACCCGAATTAAAGAGAATCCTCGCGCAAGGCGATTGGATTGTTGACGGTGAGGACAAGGTGGTTTCGCTTCGGAATTTCCAGGTCGCGAGCTTCGGATGGTCTACGGTGACTCCATGGCATAGCCCCCGAGAAGTTACTGAGGAAATAATGGCGGAAAGGCTGGACGAACTGATGCACTCAGTTGACCCTAACCTTCCGATTATTTTCAACCTGCACGATCCTCCAGCTGAGTCGGGACTCGACCTCGCTTACAAGATGACCCCCGACATGAAAGTCGAGATGGCGGGCGGGCAGGCGGTGCTCGCTCCTGTAGGCAGCGTAGCCGTGCGTAACTTGATCACTCGGGTCAAGCCTGTTCTATCGTTACACGGGCACATCCATGAATCGCGAAACACGGCAAAGATTGACAGTACCCTCGCAATCAATCCGGGTAGTTCCTATACTGAGGGTGTCCTCCAAGGCACCATTGTATCTCTTCAGGGCAATAAGGTTATCGGATATCAGATGGTGACAGGGTGAGCCCCGATGCGACGCGGTCGCGATTCGTGGTGGTTGGTGATGCAATGGTTGATTATACGGTCAGACTTTCAAACGGTGCGTACACCGATGAAAAGTGCACGGTCACTGAATCCCATCGTTGTTTGGGGGGGACAGGAGCGAACGCCGCTGCGACGATTTCTCTTCTCGGGGGGCGCGTTGAGTTGTTTGCTGCCGTCAGCGACGACATGTGCGGAACTTGGATTCGGGATCAGCTCGCCGTCGCCAGAGTCGGGATCGATCGGTTGAAGTATGTGACCGGCACGTCACCACAAGCCACAATTGTCCTCTTTAACGGCGAGAGACGCGTTTTGGTGGATCGGGGTGTCGCGGATGACGTCCCGATTCCCGCCAGTGAAGACCTGGGTGATGTGGCCGTTATCTACGTATCGAATCCGGTCGCTGTGCTTAGTGGCTTAGATGTTCCGACCGGCGCAACGGTGGTCGTCGGCGTTGAGTATCAGATGGTGGAGGAGTTAACTGTTGCAAGTCTAATGAAGGCAGACATAATCATCACCAACGCAGCAGGTTGGCCCTTGATGAGTAACCTGGGTCTTCCCGTTCCAATCCTTGAAACGCGCGGTTCCGACGGTGTGCGCATTCACTCAGGCGCAGATGGAGTGATTAACATCGCGACCGAACCCATTCGAGCTGCGAATGCGACAGGAGCCGGGGATGCTTTTGCGGGTGCCTTCTGCTGGTACTACTCGCGACCCATGTCTCTAGTCGATGCCGCAGGGCATGCATGTGTAGTCGGATCGCTGGCCGCTGCGACACATGGATCGCATCTGGCAGGTCTCGATCCCTATGATGTAGAACAGCGCTGGAAAAAACAAGTTAAGCCACGATAAGGAGACAACGATGACCGACACTAACAGTCCGTTGTTGGACCCGATTGGTGAGGCACGAAGGCTCACAGGCTTGGCCCACAAAGAGGGCGTGATGCCGTTTCTTCTTGGAGGTGTTGCTATCGCCATCCGTGCCGAGGGACGCCTGCCTGCCGGGTTGCAACGTACGTACAAGGATCTAGATTTCGTGATCCTTAGACATGACACTTCAAAGTGGGCACAAATTCTGGAAAGGGCCGGCTACACTTCAGACGTCGAATTCAACCGCCTACACGGGGCACAACGTCTGCTTCATTATGACATGGCTAACTCTAAGCAGCTTGACACTTTCATCGACATCTTTGCAATGTGCCACGTCCTGGAACTCGCAGACCGTCTCCCTACCCAAGGAGAAACTCTCACTCCTGCAGATCTCCTCCTCACTAAGCTCCAGATTGTGGAGGTGAACGATAAGGACCTAATTGATGCGATTGCGTTGCTCCTGATGCACCCTCTTGGCCAGCATTCGGAGCATGTCGTCGATCTGACTGCGCTGGCAGGGGTGCTGAGAAATGATTGGGGCTGGTACACAACGATTTCGGACAACCTCTCAAAGGTCGGCCTCAGACTTAAAACGGTTGACTTGGACGAGGATCAGAAAGCAACGGTTCGTGACCGGCTTGATGAACTTCAGAATGCGCTCGTGTCGTTTCCAAAGACACTAAAGTGGAAATTGCGTGCAACGGTGGGGCGCCGCATACCGTGGTACGACTTGCCGGAGGAGGTGGGTGAGAGCTGAATCATCCCCAGTTTTGTTCAATGCACGGGATATTCACTTACGCAATAACGGCCGCACATATTCGGTTACGGACCATCCGGGTCTGTGAGCTTCTCACGAAATCGCGGGTCCAAGGGATTGAGAAAAAGGGCTTTCACGGGGAGTGCGTGGCTCGCCGCCTATCGGGCGGCGGCTACCTTGCACCGCGTGTATGCCTTTTGGCACTGGCGCCGATGGGTGCGCCGACAACCGTTTCCCGTGTTCCGGGCCGGACGGCATGATTGGTTAGGGGTTATCCTGCCCCCGTCGACCGACATCGGCGACCGATTCACTGCCGCAACGAGGGTGGTTTTGGCTACCCCCCTCTTTGTGGGACCCTCTTTGTCTTCGGTTTCCCGCATTGCCGTGGACCTCACGGGGCGCGGATTTCTGGGTCACCATGTCCCTGCGTTCAAGGTAGTTGGGTGCACCCGGTTGCTTCGATGGGTCATTCGCCCCAGTTTCTCGGTTCGACGTGACGGGTGCTCAGAAACCGAGGCATCCAGTGACATCTATACGGGGGCTCAGCGATGACACAATGAATGAGCCCCGTACCCCCGTTTTATGCACCCTGGTGGACACGACGGTCGCCAAATCTTAGACACCGGGCACCATCAACTTCCGGTCAAAAAAAGCCGCCAGGCTACAAGCATTGGCTGGCGGAGAGGAAGTAACGAGTCTCTGTACGGCATCTTGGGGACCCGCGGTGGAGGTAGCCGCGCCACCGACATAGACACCGCCCCACTGGCATTGCTTGTTCAAACGGATGCGGGCATTTTCCGCTGCCATCCGGGGTCGGTGCGTCAGCATGCCGCGAGCGGCGTGTCGTCCCCCCAAGAGCGTTCTAACGGACGACGACCTAGCCCTGGCGCCAACTTTGTCTTGTGGATTGAACGCCATTCTTGCCTCTCGGCCGCGGTCGTGGCCGCCCGTCACGGGCAAAAAACGAGTCTCTAACAATGCCTTGCCTCATTCTGCTGATAGAAACTGGGGATCACTCAGCACTTTTTGATGACTGCATGGGTCCGGTCGTCCCCGCCCGTCTCAATATCGATAGGCGCCCGCCCGCTTGCAACATTGCCTGCCTAGATCATGAAAATAATGAACTTTTACAACAGTATTGAAAACAGTAGTGTTTTAAAAGGGAGGAAGACACCATGAAGGCAGACGACTCTAGCGTCAACTTTCCGCAAATATATTCCCTCCGAACTAGTTGTTCGACGACGGATGAGTTGTTTCGGGAGGTTGGCCTGTTAATGGTTGGCGAGGAGATTGTTGCTAAGGACTTTGTTTCAGCCTTAATAAAAAGAGAAGAGCAGTTTCCAACGGGGCTACAACTTGATGGCGCCACCGTGGCGATGCCACACGTTGACGCGCGTTTTAGTTTAAAGACCGCTATTGTGGTTGCCGTTAACGATGCCCCGGTTGACTTCAGACGCATGGACGATCCGGAAAAAATGCTTGCGGTGCGTGTGGCTATCTTTTTGGTTATCAACGATGCAACAAAGCAGGTGGTGTTTTTATCCCGGTTGTCACACATGTTTGCAGACCAAAATTTTAGCCGGTTGGTAAATACATCCGATGATCCGGAACCTGTGGCTCAGTACCTGAAGACAGTGCTGGAAGAGGAAAGGGGAGAGGGCTATGCCTAAGAAAATTCTTGTTCCGTGCGGGTCGGGGGTGGCTACATCGAACATGGCCGCCGAGAAGCTGCGGAAGGTTCTTCGGGATCGGGGGATAGACGCTCAAATTCAGGCAGTTGATTTCCGTTCGTTAGCATCGCTTGCGTCTCAAGCGGATCTTATTGTCTCGGTGGCTCCCCACGGAGAAGCCAAGTATCCCATTCGGGTAATAAACGGAATTGCGCTGTTAACAGGCGTGGGATTGGAGCAATGCATCAATGAGATAGTGGATGCGCTTCATTAAGGAAGGAGTGACGAGTAGTGGGTGGAGTGGCACACATACTTCATACGCTGACCAATTATGGACCGGCAGTGTTTCTCCCCATCATTATGCTGGCGATTGGACTTGTGCTGCGAATGAAGTTTCTTCAGGCGGCGAGCTCAGCAATTCTATTAGGGGTTGCATTTGCGGCGGTTAGTCTGGTCATTGGGTACATCTTGGGTGTTATCGGTCCGGTCGGGAATCAGATGATTAGCAATACAGGATTACACTTGTCGGCTTTGGACATTGGTTGGACGCCGGCAGCCGCGATATCGTGGGCTTGGAAGTTTGCGGCGTTGGGTTTCGTCATTGAAATTGTGGTTAACATCGTCATGCTCTGGGCCAAGTGGACGGATATACTAAATGTGGACATGTGGAACGTCTGGCATTTGTCGTGGATGGGTGCCCTCATCACGATGGTCACAGGGAGTTATGTCATTGCCTTAATTGCGGATATAGTATGGGTGGCCATGCAGTTGAAGATTGGCCAGTATATTCGACCGCGAGTACAAGAGATGACCGATTTACCTGGCGTTACCAGTACCCACCCCATGTTTTTCAACTTGCTATGGTTGTATCCAGTTTATTTGTTAGTAAACCGCATTCCCGGGATCAACAAGATAAAAATTTCCCCTCAGTCGTTGCGTGATCGGCTCGGTATCTTTGGTGAAAATCATGTTCTAGGCTTCATCATTGGCTGCCTGATTGGCATTGCGGCGGGCGATAACGTGGCCGTCGTTCTTCAAACCGGAATCGAGGCGGCCGCGGCTCTTACCTTGTTCCCTATGGTATCGTCGCTCTTCATGCGTGCACTGGTGCCGATTTCGGAGGCCGCCACCGAGTTTATGAAGGCGCGTTTTCCCGGGCGTATGTTCTATGTTGGCTTGGACTGGCCAATTTTAGCGGGCGTTTCCACCATTTGGACCGTTTCCATTTTATTGATTCCCTTTGTGTTGCTCGCCACAGTAGTTCTACCCGGTAACATGGTGCTGCCTTTTGGTAGCGTAATGTTCATTGGTGGAGTTGTGCCCGGTGCCGTTCTCACGCGGGGAGATATGGTGAAAACCTGGATTATGTCGATTATCATGTTGCCGCTATACTTTTACGCCGCCACCTGGCTAGCACCACTTATGACCCGCATAGCCGTCTCAACCGGGGTAGTCAAAATTCCACCACACGTGCACTTTATCACATGGTTAAATCAAGACACGCCGGGCGTTACCTGGTTTATGGCACAGGTGCCAAAGATGTTTGAAAACGGCCGCATAATCTTGCCAGTTGTGTTGTCGCTCCTGGCAATAGGCTTAGGATGGCTTCAGGTTCGGTACTGGCATAATGAGAACAAAAAGTCGACAACTTCTACTGACGAACTGAAAGTGGCGGAAGCGGAATAACAAAGCGGAGGGGACGCGGGGCCTACCCTGCGTCCGCTATGTTGAGGAGGAAAAACCACATGGTCAATTCGGAAGTTGAACTGAGACTCTGCCAAACGATTCTTTCTTCTATCAATAAGATGGTTGCCGATGGCTTGGTCGATAACACATCCGGGAATATATCGGCTCGTGCGGAAAATTCAGACGAAATGATTATTACGCCGGGCTCTTATAGTTATGAGAAGACCACTCTCGGGGATTTGGTTAAGGTGGACATTAACACGCTGATGCGAACACGAGGGTTTCGCCTTGCTTCGTCTGAAAGCCCTATGCATGCTGCCATATATCGAGGGCGGACGGACGTCGGGGGTATTGTTCACACGCATTCCCGATATGCCACCGCGTGGTCCACGTTGTGTCGACCCATTCCAGCCATTCATTATGTGGTGAGTTCTATTGGCAACGAGGTTCCTGTGACTGGTTATCATACGTATGGCAGTGCCGACCTGGCAGAAGAAGCCAGTGAAGTGTTGCAGACGCACAATGCCACGCTTTTGCAAAATCACGGGGTTATCGCAGTCGGGAGTTCTCTTGCGGATGCGTTGAAAAATGCCATTCGGGTCGAATTCTTGGCCCAGGAAATTCTCTTAACCGCTGGCTTGGGTGCGCATATATTAACTCCGCATGATCTTGATTTAGTGCGCGAGCAGGGAGTGAAGAAAAGGCTTGCCCGATAAGGACAGGGGGAGCGGGAATGTTGTCAGATCGCCAAGGTAAAATCTTAAGGATTTTGATTAATTCGAGCTCTCCAGTGCGGATTTCGGACATAGCCGGTGACGTCAACGTAAGCAGTCGAACTGTGAGTGCTGAGCTTGATTTTTTGGGAGGCTACCTAAACGCCCACAATTCGGTCTTGCGAAGGCGCCCAGGTGTCGGTATCTGGATCGAGCACCTTGACGGTGAAGGGTTGAGTCAACTTGTGTGGGACGCGTTTGATGCAGCCAGTGGCCCGTCTGACGGACTATGGACGGTATTCAGGTATTTGTCTGAACATGAGTGGGCGGTATTGGACGAATTAACCGAGAACTGCTACCTGAGCCGTAGTGCGGTTCAACAGCGGTTGGCGACGCTGAGGTCTATTATAAAGTCTTTTGGTCTTACTCTCGTAACCCAGCGCGGAAAGGGTATAAGCTTGATCGGCCCTGAGGTAGCATGGAGGCGCACCTTGCATAGAGTATTGACAGACCCATCGTTCCTGCGCAGTAGCCGTGAGTCAAGTCCAATGCCCCCTTCGCTAATGGTCCTTCGGCGACAGATGGATCTTATTATGCCAGGGTTCCCGCTGCATCGCATTGTAGACCTTTTGAGGGCCCATGAGGAAAAGTTACATGTTCCCTTATCCGAGCAAGACTTCGTATCGATCGTTGCGTACGCCGCGTTGGCGATCTGGCGAACTCTACAGGGCCACGCATTTACTGATGGATCCCTGCCGCAACCAGAAGCGGAGGGTTTTTTGCGCCAACTGGCAACGGAATTCGGCATTGATCCGGCTATTTTATTTTCCGATGCGAGTGGCTTGTCTGCCGTCCTTTGCGGCTTAGACCCCGATGGAGATAAGGATGACGACCTCATCAACGAGTTCGTGCAACAATCTATTGCCGACATGGAGACGTTCTTAGGTATTCCTTTTGGCACTGATGAGCTATTGTATAAGTCATTACGACTGCATCTTGCGGCCCAATGGCAGCGGAAGAGGATTGATGACTATCGGGTCGCGTCGGTTGCCTTACCCATACTTCATGAGGTTAAGAAGGAGTACCCTCAGATTTTTTTCGGATTGAGAGAATCGGTCGAACGATGGCGGCTCCATAGTGGGATAACCCTTCCGGTTGAGGAGGTTGGATATCTCACGCTCCATTTTGGGGCATCGCTGATCCGCCATGCGTGGACCATTGACGTTGCCTATGTTACGGCAGAACCTGCTTCCGTTGCCGAGCTGGCCGTATCCAAAATCCAGCGCGAATTTCCCGGCATCAAGATTAGGCCACTCGTGGCTCATCGGGCAGAGCACGATCTTCGTAACCTTTCCAATATAAATCTCGTAATCATCAGTGAAAATGCCATTGCCCCTCCTCCGCTTCAGGTTCCCGTCGTACATGTTTCAGCGTGGATTACGGACGATGATGTACGCCGATGCCACCACGCAATTAACAACGTCCTTCAAAGGCGCAACGAACATGGTGTCACGTTAGGTAATTCCGACCAACGGCTAGCCCCCGTCTTGGAGGAGGCAATTTGGAACCTCCAAATGGTGGAGAGTGACCCATTTTCAGCAATTCGCCGTCTGTCTAAGCCGCTGATGGACAAATATCAGATGTCCGAAGACTTCACAGATAGAGTTATTGCGCGAGAGCACCTAGGCTATTCTAGCGTGGCCGGCGGATTCGCATTTCCTCACGTCATCGTACCCGATTTTGAGTCCCGCCGCATCGGTATGTCCGTCGGCACGCTACAGTATCCGGTGATGTGGGGGGAGGTGTCGGTGGATGTCATTGCCGTATTAGCCTTAAGCAGGGACTCCGGCCCGCTGTTTGTAAACTTGTACGAATGGTTTCAACAGGTGGCTGCAGATTTGAGAACGGCGACCAGTTTATCCATTGAGCCCGAGCGCTTTCTGAGGGGTGGGGTTGGATCGTGACACCGCGTCGTGTAGTCTGTGTTACCCTCAACCCCTCAATTGACCGCACTCTCTGCAGAGTGGACGCCGACGAAGCCGGATGGCGTGTTCGTCTCGAACATGAAACGGCGGGTGGTAAGGGGAATAATGTTGCGCGAATCCTCCGGGTTCTGAACGTGCCTACTCTTGCCATTGTCTGTGCTGGAGGCCAGGGGGCCAAACAGATCACGGAACTTCTCGCTAGAGATGACGTTCCAGTCCATCTCGTACCGGCCCCGCACAATGTACGATTTCACACTACAATTTTAAGGAAGCGGGGACGCCCCCTGTTTGTGCACGAAGCTGGTTCGCCCTGGTGGGATGATCTATATCCCGACATCTCTCGAGCGCTGGCAACTGTGTATCGAGCAGGGGATGTTGTTGTGGTTGGAGGATCGCCGCCGCCCGCGTCACCGGTGACCCTAGTGCGGGACCTGATCCGGTATTTAGGAACAACTCCAACGATCGTCGACGCCGGTCCACAATATCTAATTCCAGCTCTAGGGGCTAACCCGTATTTGGTTAAGGTGAATGATGATGAATTACGAAGGGCATGGAACATGCCAGAGGCCCCCATTGCAGAACTGTTGGAGAAGACTGCACCATCTTGCATAGTGGGTGCGGTTGCGACTATGGGAAAAGATGGGGCGCGCGCAATTTGGGAAGAGGCCTTTATCCAAGTGCAACCGTTGCGGGTGAACGAGATTGCCAGCACGCTTGGCGCTGGGGATGCCTTTATGGCGGGGCTGCTGTGGGGATTGTATCGCGGTGAAACTGGAGCCGCATGTCTTGCACGTGCGAGTGCGGTTGCCGCTGAAAGTATTCGCTGGCCCACTGCCGGCTCGATTGATCCGGGGCGTGTGAACCTCGACGCGATCGGAGTGTCCGTAGAAAACAAGGGGGGGATAAGGCCGTGGTGACCTGCAAGATTGAGATCACCAATCCGGTGGGACTGCACGCTCGCCCCGCCGCGGAGTTTGTTAGGGTGGCCCAGAAGTATCGTGCCACGATTACGGTTCGTTATGAAAAAAGGGAGGTTAATGCGAAGTCTATATTGGGCGTTCTGAGTCTGGGAGTTAAAGCGCATGAGCAAGTGATATTGATTGCTGAGGGGGTTGATGAGCAAACCGCTTTGGACGCGCTGACATCTAATCTAAGGAGTGCGTCGACTCTGTGATGGGGGGAGGGAATTATCTTGGTGTTAACAGGGGAAGGATTATCTGGGGGTCACGCAGTTGGGCCAGTCTTCGTGCAGTTGGAAGGGGCGTTCGATAACCGGCGCTATCGACCAGAACAGTGGGAGCAAGCCCGACAAGACGCTCTTCAGTTAATCGAAGATAAATCAAATATCGGTGGGGTTGCGGCTGAAGTGTTAAGCGCTCACCGTATGATGCTCGAGGATCCCGATCTCATTGGGTTTATCCGCGAGGCTAGTGAGCAAGGTTCTCTGCTTGAGATTCGACAACTCGTCCAAGAGCGATTTGTTGCACCTCTAGAAGACCTCGATGACGACTATATGCGGTCACGGGCTGAGGACATCCGAGAAGTTCTCGATGAGTGGTGCCAATTTGTGTCATCTGGGTCCAACATCCCCATACGCCTTCAAAATCCTGTCATTGTGGTGGGAGAAAGGATTTCCACCGAGTGGTTACTGTCCCAAGATCTCACCTTAATCCAGGGAATTATACTGGTCCATGGTACGGCAACAATGCATCTGGCTATTATTGCGCGGAATATGGGTATTCCGATATTGCGAGTGACCAAGGAGGTATACGCCCAAGTGTGTCAAGCCGTGTGGATCAGCCTTGATGCCGACGCGGGAATGATTCGGGTGTCAAGTACCCCGATACATGAAACTCAGCATAAAGGAGGGTGTTCACCGCGAGTGCACAAGCGCATCCCCGTAGTGTACAAAGGAGAAGTTGTAGAAGTCCGGGCCAACGTAGGATCGGTGGCAGAATGCGAAAGGGCTATACACACGGGAGCCGATGGTATTGGACTGTTCCGGACAGAGTTGGCGTTTGCGACTGCAGAACGGAATGTGGCGAACGTCGCGGACCATACCGACGTATATAGTCGAGCGCTAGATGTCATAAACGGACTGCCGTTGACCATACGGGCACTAGACATCGGGGCAGACAAGAGCGTTGCTGGCGTGCCCATGGACATAGAGCCTAATCCACAATTAGGGCGGCGGGGAATCCGTTATCTTCAACGACACCCTGACCTTTTAAGAACTCAACTCGAGGGTCTTCAGAGCGCGGGTGCAGGACGGCCTTTGGAGATCATGTTCCCCATGGTGGCTGACCCTAGCGAGTGGCAGTTTGCCATAGCAATGACCAGAGAGATCTTTGAAGGATACCAGGGGCCGTTATCCTTGGGTGTCATGTTGGAGGTTCCCGCGGCGGGGTTGCTCCTACCGGAACTTCGAAGCAGCGGGGTCGACTTTATTTCCATTGGTACCAATGATCTAACCCAGTATCTGGTTGCACGCGACCGAGAGGCCGATTGGAATCTTCGGTCTGAGATACTACCAGTGCTGCGATTCGTTCACTATGTCATGACTCTTGCACCGGTCCACGCCGCAGTGTGTGGTGAACTCGGAGGAAACACTGCGCTTACACCTCTGCTGTTGGCAATGGGGGTTAGGGAGTTCAGTGTTTCGATTCCCGCGGTCGGTCGAGTCAAGGAGCGAGTAAGTCAGTCCCAATATATAGACACTGACAAGGTTCTAAGTTTACTTTGGGAGTGTCATGACGATAATGAACTTCTATCTCGTCTTCACGTAATCCCCTAACATTCGGAATTCAAACCAGCGAGCGCCGATGGTCCCATGTTTCGCACTCCGGGATGAAGGCCCATAATCGTTATCCTCGGAGATTTTCGGGCGATCACGAGATTTCGGCTCCAGATTGTCCTCGGACCCATCGTTGCGAGGAGACCCTCAGTAAGCAAATTGTTTCTGTGAGCGACGATCTTCTCAACATTCACTCCGCACCCTAAAAATTGGTGGCGTGAGGGTTTTCTTAAGGAGGCGGGTTCCGACAGGGGACTCCGTGAAGACGGTGGTGGGAATCGCGAGGGTCTCCAAGATGGCGTGGAAAATGCAGGGCAGGGATACGACGCGCTGCCTGGCCGGGACGCGAAGGCTTTCGAGATGGCGGATCACCTCGTGACTCGTCGGGTTCTTGAGCACCTGACGCGAGGAGGACGGCATGGAGACTGTGGCGGCCGAATCCGGCGCTGTACTAGGGCGATTGCCTCACGTATTCTGCGGGTCTGTTACATCATTGGGAAAATAACCGACCAACACCTGCACGCATGTTTGCCATGGCGGTGGCGGTGAATTCTGAGATCTGACATCACGTACGGAGACCATCGATCCGATCCACACAATCAGCGGCCACGGCCACCTATCCATCCGTGACGCACCGTGGGCGTTCCGCAAGGGCCTCTTCCATGAGACTTAACCTGGTGAAAGTTTCCCATTTATCGCACCGCTTGTCTCCACATTGAAAGTAGATTCCTCCCCGTGGGTAAGAAATAGGTTCAGGAAGGGAAGGTCACTTGGGATTGTGGGACAAAGTCGGCAAACACCTCGCGTAGTGACTCGACGAAGCGATTTACCCGATTATCCGTAAAGCGTGAAGCCGGTACACAGTATCCCACGGCGGCAAAAACTTCACCGTAGTGCGTAAACAGCGGCACTGCCACGCCGCACACGTCGAGCTGATACTCCTGTCGATTTACCGAATATCCACGGCGCCGAGTCTCGCGTAGTTCTTGGCTCTTTCTCAAATCTGAGGATCTCAGCTATCCGGTCAGATCTGCCGCGTTGAGCACATTGTAAGCATTCAGTAACTCTATCCCGGCGCGACCGCCCCCGCGCCGATGCCGCATTTTTATTCGGCG
>JAJZXX010000013.1 GCA_021806205.1 Bacillota bacterium
GCTAGAATAGGTTCTTGTGGCAGTGGGACAAAGAATCGTTCGACATCACTCACGGGTTTTCTCGCGTCTCAAGACTCGGGAGCCTATCATAGAGGGGGAAGTGCGATGAGAGAAGGGGGCCATGCGACGTGGACGAGTCTATTTCCCGTGCCGCGAAGGATCTGGTGCAAAAGATGATTGCAGATGTTTTTCAATCCAGTTTAGCGGAGACCCGGATTCGCCTCGAAACCCTCGGCGGTTCCGATCATTACCGTGCAGGAGCGGCTTTTGGATCGGGTGTTTGAGCCCGACAACCACACGTTGATGCATCTCGAATTTCAATCGACTCGCGAGCCCAATCTCTATCGGTTCTTAGGCTATGCCGTAGCGCTAACTCTTCAGTACCGACAGCCGGTGCGTACGGTCGTGATCTATCTCTGCAAAGCGGCGGTCGATATTCTCGAGCGGCTGGACCTGGGTTAGCTCGACTATGCGGTCACCAATATCTATATTGGAGACAAGCAGGGACCGGCGGTCTGGGATCGGCTTCAAGCGCTGTCCTCCACGGCGTGGTCGGAACTCAATGTCATGGACTTAGCCTTCTTTCCGTTCATGGACGATCCGCGGGCCCTGGCAGCAACCCAGTTAGCCGGGACTATTGTCGGCGAGCAGGGCCGGTTGGCCGCCGCCCAGATTATCGGGCTAACGCGTTCTCTTGTGGATCCTGAAGTGCTAAAATCGGTCAACCACCCCAGCCGGAAGGCCGGAGCTTGCGAAAACTCCATCGGTTGACCAGCCTGGGGTCCCGCATCAGCTGGACTCCGTTCCTGTGGTGCAGACCTTGGGATGCTTCTCCAGTCTCACGCTCTCTGGTTCTCCGTTAAATGTCAGCAGGGGTGTTGCGAACTGTGCGGAGAGGCGATGCGACCCCTGGGAACATTGGCGAGGAGAGATCCCGCAGATGCGGGACGTTACCAGCCCCTTACGGGGCAGAAAGTAGGACAATCATGGTCTTTGTTCTGGATCGGCACCAGAAACCCCTGATGCCGTGCTCCGAAAAACGGGCGCGGCTCTTACTCGAGCGCGGACGCGCTCGGGTCCACAAAATGGCCCCCTTCACGATTCGCGTGGTGGATCGACACCAAGAAGATTCCGCCCTCCAAGACCTGCGGGTCAAGCTCGATCCCGGATCGAAGACCACCGGCATGGCCATGATTTTAGACGGCCAACGCGGCGCGAAAGGGGTTTTCTTGGGAGAAATTGCGCATAAGTCGTTGATCATAGCGCGGTTGGACGCACGACGCACCGTCCGTCGAAGTCGGCGGTTTCGCCACACGCGGTATCTGGCGGCTCGCTTTCTCAATCGCCGTCGAAAGACCGGCTGGTTGCCGCCGTCGCTGCAAGCCCGGGTCGATCAGCCGGTGCATGCCGTGGCTAAAATCCGGAGCCTGGCACCCATCACGGCGCTGAGTGTCGAACACGTGCGGTTCGATACCCAAAAGATGCAGGACCCCGAGATCCGGGGTGTCGAATATCAGCAAGGCACGCTCCTCGGCTATGAGGTGCGGGAGTACCTCTTGGAGAAATTCCCGCACCACTGCGCGTATTGCGGCGGTGCCACCGGGGATCCCGAACTCCATGGGGAGCACGTGGTTCCGAAAACCCTCACAACGGCCCACGCGGCACCGATCAGGTCTCGAACTTGGCCATCGCCTGCAAGACCTGCAATGAGGCCAAGGGCCATCAACAACCGGAGGACTGGCTGGCGGGTCTTCAACGGTCGCGACGCACGCTGGATCAGATTCGGACCGCGCGGTTCCCCCAAGCGCTGGCCCAACCGACAAAACCGCTGCGCAACGCCGCGCTGCTCAACGCGACCCGCTGGCGGCTATACCACCAACTCCGCGCAACCGGTCTTCCCGTCGAAGGCGGGTCGGGCGGCCGGACCAAAATGCAACGGATTGAACATCACTTGCCCAAAGAGCACTATTATGATGCCCTCTGCGTCGGCGCGAGCACGTCTAAGACCTTCACGGCGGTTCCGGTTTATGTGGCAGTCTGGTTGGCTAAAGGCCGTGGCACTCGTCAACGGTGCCGCGCCGACACGCCACCTCTCGGGTCCCAAACAACACGTTGGCTTTCAAACCGGGGATCGTGTCAAGGCCGTGATTCTGCGTGGGAAATACACGGGCACCTGGGTCGGTCGGGCCACGGCGAAAGCCAGCGGACAGATTCTCATCACAACCGAAGCGAGAGGTATTCATCTCACGACAAGCTATCCCCATTGCCGGGTCCTGCAACGCGGCGACGGCTGGATGTATACCCAAAAACTTACCAATTCAGAAAGGATAAAGGCGGCTTCCGCCTCGGCCTGAACGCCGAGGTTTCCGCCGCCAAACTCTGATGAAAGAGGTGATTCGGGTGAATGATTTGATAACCGAAATGGAGCGTGAGGCATTGAGCGTGGGCTCGAACGGGGTTGGGAAAAGGGTCTTGTTGAAGGGCGTCTCGCGGCTCTCCACGAGGTAATAGTGGCACGCTTTGGCGAGGTCTCCCCAACGACGATGACACTCCTTAAGAGTCTGACGGAATCGCAATTGACGATGGTAGCCCGAAAACTTGCAACCGTGGAGTCGCTCGAAGTCTTTGTGCAATTTCTGAACGAGATGGGCTAGTTTGCTGAGTGAACGCAAGACGAGGGAATTTGGCGGAAATTGTGCCAAAGCGTGTGGCGCAGGTTGCCTGTCGCGGTTTGGACCTCGTCTTGTGGGGAAACCCGGTGTTGAACCATAATTTGTGGGCTTTCTGCCTGAGATGACGAGTCAAAATCGACGGTAAGCGGACCTCCGCTTAGCCGCATGGTCCCAAGTGATCGCGGGGTACCCTCAAATAAGGGTGTGTGGCTCCCGTTAGGGTTCATTTCGTGCTTGAGTCCGGTTCTTGGGCGATACAGCCAATTCAGTGAGGCCGATAATGACCCCAAGCACCAAGGCTGATTCGAAATAGGCGAACGGGTGGCCGGTGTACCGCGGCAGAATTGTGAAGTAGATGGACATGACCGCAGTGCCTGCAATCCAAGCCAACACGGCCCGTCCGTACCCTGAAACATAGCCCCCCGGCATTTCGGTCACACCATACGTGACCAAGGCAACGGCTAATGACACCACGGCAATATTGCTTAGCCCAAAATGCGGGAAAGGTGCCATGACTCTTTGCAACACCCACATGGCGATAAAAGCGACCACGTAATAAATAACAATCCGGATCCCACTCACCTCTGCATCAATCCTCCCCCTGGTAGTGTCAATAGGCGAGGCGGGAAATATACACCGGGAGTCTTTAGTCCACTACCCCTTATATTGGTAGTTAGGCAAATGAGTCCCGGGGATAAAACGGGGTAGCCTATGCACTGAGGTGTTCGATGTGCACATATCCAAGATGGTGGTTCTGACTTTGGGATTCGGTATCGCGTTATCCACGCTAGAATACGCGCATGCGGCCAATGTGCTGGGTCGGCCCAATCGGAGGAGCCAGGTGGGACGCCAGGGGACTAAAAACAATCAGGACAATACCCAACTGAATGGTAAGCCCAATCGGCATCGGTTGAAGAAGGTGACCAACGGCACTAAAACTCCGCCTAACGCCGCCTGGGTGGCCGCTGGATCTAAAATTTTCTCGGCCAGTTGCGCCAGTTGCCATGGTGCCGGGGGATCAGGCACTCTGTCTGCCCCTCGGCTAGCTGGGCCGTCCAACATCTGGTATACCTTTCACACACAGTCTCGCTTGGAGCATTACATTAAGATTCACATGCCTGGCAATAACCCTGGCAGTTTGACCAGGCTTCAGGCCAAAGAGGTGGCCGCCTATGTGTGGTCCGTCTCCAAGTCTAAATAGTAGGGTTCAATCTAGGAGCAGGCCCATCGGCAGAGAGCGAACAATCAGCGAAAATCCCTCGTGTATCCATTTGTGCAGGATTTTCAGAGCGGAGGGCTATTCACCTAAGGCGGCCTCTGGGCCGCCTTTTAGTACGAGAAGAATGTTCCGACAACCATGGCCGCGAATAGATCCGCCATATACGCTAACGATCGCGTAAAAAAAGGCGTTGTTCCGGGATGACCTTGAGACCTGCCCAGAGCGCTACCATCGCGGCTAAGAACAACCACCCGAGAAGGACTGCGGCCACCACATAAACTAGCGCCAACCCGGGATCCAGACCGTATAACACTAGACTCGCCATTAGTAATCCAAGAGTATAGGCTACCATGTGGCGGGCTGTGGCTAACCGCCCTCGTAAAAGCGGCATCATGGGCAAACGGGCTCGTTGGTAGTCCTCTTGCCGGTATAAGGCCAAAGCCCAAAAATGCGGTGGGGTCCACACAGGAAAATAATAAGGAATATCATAAATGAGGTCCAGGAAACTTGTCCCGTCACCGCTGCCCATCCAACCAGGGGCGGAAATGCGCCAGCAGCGCCCCCAGTGACGATATTGTGCGGTTTGAGCCACATGGTATAGATGAACATGCAAAAACAAAAACTGGCGAGACTTAGGGACGCTGTGGCCCGATCGACCGCCGAGAAGATCCACAAAAAGGACACGCTCTGCAAAAAGATCCGAACGACAGGACTTCGGACCCGGATATTCGGCCGAT
>JAJZXX010000065.1 GCA_021806205.1 Bacillota bacterium
ACTGGATGGGGGACTCCTACCTCCCCATCCAGCCTAATTGAGCAGGAAATTCTTGTCCAGCATTTTTCACTAAAATCCTACACATTGCGAAAGCAAACCATCAAAACTTGTCCGCGAGTAGTATAGTACCCACGTCGTGGACCCAAGCCTCGTCATCGTTCCAAGAATTGGGTCGTGGTAGCAAATAGTCCGACAGGACTCGTGGTGTACCCGAGTGTCGGGAAGCAGGACGACTCCTTCCAGTGAATCGGCTCTATATAAGTGCGCCCTGATATTCCGGAATTCCACAGAGTCGAGATTGGACCGCGTCCGAGACCGTGGACAATCACACCAGAAACTGATCATGGGGTTTGTGTGCCAGTAGAACGAAAAGTATATAGAAAGGGAAGAATGGGCCCTAAGACCACCAAACGCTCCAAAATGCCTCCTATTCCACGAGCTCCATACGAGCAGAATTTTCCGAGTTATGGTTGTCACGACGATGAAACCCCTTGCTACGCAAGGAGTTCGAGTGATCGGCGGTATATTATCTCCAAATTAGGGGTCCGCGGGGAGCGGAAGCGGCTAACAGGTCGAGCAAGTGTTGGTGCCGGGGGTTGCGATTGGTCAGTGTGAGCTGCGGGTCGGTGTACTGGGTACAGACCCACAGAGCCTCCTGGATGGTTGTGAGATCCTTGAGTAAGGTCGGCAAGGGGATGTCTATGCCTGCGGCCGCACATTCGCGGTGTAAGAGATGGGCCAAGGTGACCGCCAAGACGCAAATAAAGCCGTGCACGCGCCCGGTTCGGTGTGCCTTTCCGAACTCGGATGAGCGGGGTGCGATGGGCAGACCCGGGGAACTTTACGTCGGTGCCCCGGTGTCGCCGATCGGAGGAATCTGTTCGCGAAACCCGTCTTGATGGCGGACCATATGGCCGCCAAGTTAGATCATGATGCTCCAAAGCCCAGTGACCTAAACGCCACAAGGCGTGCGTCCGTTCTTTCTCCGTGTTCACACGCCAATGGCCCGCGTCCCCTTGGACTTCGACACTCACTCATTTGATTATGCGCGCACATCTCTGCTTCCTGCGCTCCTTCATCGTAATCTGGACGGCGGGCCTGGCGGCCATCGTGTGGGCCGTCTTTGATGCGAAAAACAGTCTGACCTTAATTAACCCGCACCCCGATATCCTGCAACGCGCTTGTTCGGCTTCTCTAGTCTTCCTTCTTGGGGTGCTGCGAATTCTGCCTCTCATTGTTTTCGGCCATGCGGGTTCGGTGCAAGAACCCGTCATAGCGACGCTGGCCCAGGGGTTCGGTTTTCAGGGGTCACATAAGCCGTGGCCGCCAATTTGGATGCGAGATCCGCATCACTCTCCGCAATTTTTATCACTGCCCCTTGCAAAATCAGCAAAATTTCCCGGTGCTCATGCCTCTGGCGATCTCTGTGATCTCTGGTCTTGGCCGATTCCCATATCAGGCGCCCATCCGGATCGCACCTCATAGACTTGGGCCCCCTCCAGCCCCTATACGCGTCTATGGTTTCCGGTGTGAGGCCCACCACCAACAAGGCACTTTGAATCTCGGCACTGTGGATCCAAGCAAGAACCCGATCATAAGACACTAAGCCATCAGCCGCCGTTGCATTCCAAATCGTGCAAGCCACTTTACTATCCCCCGATCTTTAGCCCCGCGATACTTAAAGGCCACGCTTAACAAGGTTGTCCATCGGCGCATCCGTCCTGCCTCTTTGGGGATGCGCAGCATGATAGAAGGCCCGCGCGATGTCTAAGGTCGCCACAAAAGTTACGGCCAACGCCACCCGAAATTCCACAAACCAACCCATCCCTAAAAAGAGGCTGGCTAGAAGAATCATCCCAAAGTAAATCCAGTACGCATACCGATCCCGCTTTTCGTCCACCAATTCCTGCACCCGGGGGATACGGCCCTTGCCCATCTCGCTGCCAAACTGATCGAGCCAGGTTAAAAAGGGCACTATTTTGTACAGTTGGGTGAGAACCAGCCCCCCAAGCCATCCATACAGGGCGAAAAAAGTCACGGCAACATCAAGATGCCGGACTGGGCCGGCCAACTGCACAAATCCACCCGCCACGATTACCAAGACTCCTAAAAACCCTAGGGGAATTAACGCATAGCGCGCATTCAACTCTAATTGCCGCCGCTTGCGCTGGCGATATAAAGACCGGATATCCCATAGATAGACCAGCAAGCCAAACAGGAGCACAAACCAGGCCATGCTGCCGAGCCGGTTGAGTTCAAGCCAACGCGACAACCATACCGTCAAAATACCACTGGCCGTGGCGATATAGGCCAGCCAACCCGCAAACCCCCGATGCTCATCGGATAAGGTGAACATGGCCAGCAGTTTATACGTGACGCCCATGGCGGTCAGCGTCAACCATCCACCGACCCCGCCAATGACATGGGCGGCCAATCCACGGCCGCCCATCACCAATGCCCAACCTGTGGACACCAGATGCGGCACGGTTAACGCTAGCGCTAGCAATAATCCGACCGCGACCGTCATCAGCAAAAATGCCAGTCCGGTGGCTACAAGCCAGGCCGAGAGAGTCCATGGCCAGGCGCGTTTGAGCGTAATGCCGAGATTCAACACGGCCACGATCACGCCGCCCACCACCAAACTGCCTCCCACAGGAAGGGCCCAAGCTGTCCCTGGTAGGGGCCCTCCGGGCAAAGCCAAAAATCCCAGCAACATGCCAAAAAGTCCGAGGCTGATACTAAACAGCGTAACCCCAGACCCAGTCTGGCTAGCCAGTTCGGTTTCTGCGAGTACCGGAACAAACTGGTGCAAGGCCCCCATCATCAACAGCGTTAAAAACCCGATAGTGGTTAAATGGACTCCGACCAACACCCAGGGGTCCCCAATATTTGACAGGGGATCGGCTAATCCGAGTGCCCAAACCAGCTCTGCTATGAGTAGCGAGCTGATGGCCCCTGTAAAGTAACTCATGCTCCATACCGACAACCGTACTCCGCGCACCTTTGTCTCACTCCCTTGACCTGAGGTGGAAACCAGACAGGCTCCGCCCCCAAGGCACAATCGCCTATGTCCACGATGGCGGCTTGAGGTAGAAGTCACGATTGGCACCGAGATCGTCCTGGTATTCTTCTGGGACGTCATCCTCGTAAAAAATGGCCGCCACCGGACAGGCGGGAATACACGCGCCACAGTCTATGCACACATCGGGGTCAATGTAGAGCTGTGGTGCCGCGTCAAACGCTTCTTCGCCGTCCAGATCAGACGCCGGATGGATGCAATCGACGGGACACACTTCAACGCAACTCTGATCTTTCACACCGACGCACAACTTTGTAATTACGTGAGCCATCCAACGGTCCTCCTCAGTCGATCCCTTTTTCGTTCAAGGGCAGCCCCTACGTTAAATCCAGTTCTTCGGCAAGACCATGGTAACGGGGATACGGTATCAAAAAGAGCTGGACCACCAAATGCGCCCACTTGCGTAGAGTGCGCACCTCGAGTCCCGCATGACACCCCAGACACAAAAACGTTCTGCCCTGCAACTGCCGCTTTTGCCGATACCTTCCCGCCAACAATGCCGTAGCCAGTCGCGCATGCACCAATCCCGGCACTAGCGCCGGGCGTCCTTCGTGACCTCGCGCGAGAAGGTTCCGGTAACAATCATCGGATCCCTGGCGCCAAGTGTGGCGCTGCCCGACGCAGGAAGAAAACGACCGAAACAGACGCTCTAAACTGACCCCAGTCTTGAGGGTCATCGCCAAGACGGCGTATCGAATCACCTCTCATCGTCGGGAATCATGGTTAGCTGGCGAATTTCCCCGTCAGTGAGAATGCGACGGGCCAAAGGAAACAAAATTAAATTTTCCTTTTGCATATGCGCGGAAAACTTTCCCCGGAGGGTTTCAGCCGGCTCAAGCCAATCGCCAAAGGCTTCTTCTACGCCGTCACGCCAGACCGGATACCAGCGGCCGAATTGTGCGCTTAACGCCCGAATGACTTGATGCTCCTCAAGCATGACCGAAATCGGACCGTCCGGGGCGCGCTCCAAAAGCTTCGGAAAAAGAAAATCCTCCTCGCGACGGGCATGGTCATCGAGGTCAATGGTCAAGGACTCCAGGAGATGATCGAGGGTGGCGATGAAATAGTCTCCGCGTCCGTTCACCCGGATCCCTTCGATCACTTCCGCCAATACCGAGAGATTAATCACGTAGTCTTGATGCTCCTGAGACAACTGGGTTATCAAGTCCACACATAACACGCCCCTTTCCCGTTCCTAATGCCATCCCCTGTGCTTGTGGGATTACGCCACCTCACCGCATAAGGACTAGCGGGACGGGCGCGAAATCGGACATCCCCCAATCGCGAGTCGCCCGTCCAGCTATTAGTATGGACAGCATCGTCCGGCCGCTTTGTGATCAAAATTACGTCACCTTAAAGTCTTACTCCCGTGGTTCCGATCGTGATCGCGATCACGTTCTATGGCAGCGAGTCGGCAGATACTAGGCTTAATGGCTAAAACGCCTTGCACGAGGAGGATATCCCGATGAACGAGTTCACCGAAGATGTTGTCAAAGAGGCCCTAAAAGACGTGATTGACCCCGAGTTAGGCTACAACATCGTGGACTTGGGCCTTATTTACGGCATTACCAGGCAAGATGCGTTGATTGATGTGGTCATGACCATGACCACGCCCGGCTGCCCCGCCGCCAATTATATTCAGGAAGGGGCTCACCAGCGATTATTGGCGATCGACGGCGTTGAGGATGCCACCGTTAACGTGGTGTGGTCGCCGCCCTGGGAGCCGTCCATGATGTCGGATGATGCCAAACGCTATTTCGGCTTTGCATAGAAACACAAAGGAGGCGGCTCCCTTGGAATTGGCACCCAAAGATATTTTAGCGGCCCTAGCCCCTTTTAAGACCGTCAACGGTTTGGAGCCACTAAAATTGGGCTACATTCAGGACATTGCCATAGAACCTCACGCGGACAGACTGTGCGTCAACATGCATGTGGACGACGCTTGACAAGGTTCGCCGGTGAGTGAGGTGGACCGCGCCGCTCTTGAAAATTTCGTGCAGCAGAGCAGCGATTTTCCCAAGTGACTCAGGTGCGCGTGATCACCCGTTCAAAGGAAAGCGCTTTGGTCGCACGAAAGTTCGCCAAACCTGGTCAGGCACCGCCGCGCACTAGCGCGCAATCACGGTCTTGATCCCCGATCGCGCCATCTGGGATCGCCAGCCACATTGCGCCCGCAACGGCCGGTAGGTCTCGGGGTGAAGACCCGCTTGCTGGAGGCAGGACGACGCCAGAGACCCCGTTGCACCCCTGTCGATAGGCATCCACGGTCTGCGGGAGTGACGCCGCCGCCATTGCGTCCGCCCCGCTGTATTGTGATGAAGACAAAATTGGTGCTACAATCAAACAATCTCAGAGACTATCTGCGTTCAACCTCTATTGTTAATGTGACCTCACCAGACGTGTTGTTCCGCGTTGCTGCCATCAAAGCGCAGGCCCTACGCCTTAACAACAGGTGGAGATTGCTTTTTAGTATGCCCGCGATCAAATTCGCCATTCATTTGATACAAAAGGGTTGTTCGTGAGTATTTCCGCTAGTGACGTTTTACGAAGTGGCACCGACATTTGCTTTGCAAAATCTCATTTGCTGGCCGCGCTTTTACAGGGACTCGGCATCCCCACTGAATTCTGCTATCAACGTGTGACGAGACGGGCAACCCCGAGTCGGGATATGCCCTACACGGTCCCGAAGCGCGCATCCGGATAACGCTGGGCCGATCGACATCATTATGCCGTTCGAAAAGGCCCCGCCCTAACGGGATCCGCCACGGGAGGGTTTTAGCGCCGCCTCAGTCAGCCTGTTTGTGTCCCGATGCAGCCTGGATCCGCGGCCACAAGATTGCCGGTCATGGCATAGGCACGCGCCCGCGATCCACCGCACGCATCCCGATAGTCGCATGTGCCACAGGCACCTTCGAACTGGCGAGCATCGCGCAACATGCGAAACAACGCGGACCTCCGATAAATGTCCGAAAAGGCCCGATGTCGGACATTGCCGGCCGACACCGGCAAGTACCCACTCGGATAGACATTGCCGAGATGGTCAATAAAGGCAAAACCCCGGGCTTCACGGGCAATCATGCGCATCGGGGACTGGGGGAGTAATTGGTGCGTCACCCGGGTCCAGTGCGGGGCGCCTACAACCGTGATGCGAAACGGCTGATCGAGCGCGAAGTCGGCCAACCATAACAACGCCTTTTCAATTTGCTCCGCCGAAAGCGCGTCAACCGGGCGAGCGCGGCCCACGGGAATCACGAAGAACAACTCCCAGCTGGTAACATGAAGAAACTTGACCAAACTAGCCAAATGCGTGAGTTGCATCGCGGTTTTTGGACCGATCGACGTGTTCAACTGTAACGCCAAGCCCTCGCGCACAATGACGTCAGCTATTTCCAGCGTTCGGTCGAAAGTCCCAGGAAAGCCCCGAAATCGATCGTGGGTTGTTGCGTTCATCCCGTCAAGACTTAAGGAAACGGAATGCACACCCGCCTTTTTCCATTCGCGAATGACCTCGTCCGTCAAATGCGGTGTGACACTGGGCGCGAGGGCGGTCACCAAGCCGCGATCGACCGCAGCCCCGATAATGTCGGGCAAATCCGGCCTTTCCAGAGGATCGCCTCCCGTAAAGACCAAGACCGGAGGGCGCGAAAAGCTGGTCGCCAAATCATCCAGCACCCAGTACATTTCATTTAAGGACAATTCGTCTGGGTGGCGTTTAGAAGCGGCTTGGGCACGACAGTGCTGACAGTGCAGTTTGCAGGCGCGCGTCAATTCCCAGGTCACCACATGTGGTGCCTCTGCATAATTCATGTAGGTCACACCCCTTCACTCCCATGCTAAGTACCACTCGCTTAGTCCTTCACGGCACATAGACCCAAAAATCAAGGCCATCCGGCCCTTAAATCTACCTGCCTCGACCATTACAGTACTTCTTAAGTGCCATTCGAATGGGCTGATACAATCTGGAGCACGGAGCACTTTTTTAGCTAGGTCTTGCATTCGTACACTAAAGAGTGTATGACAGAGATAGATTAAGCAAGCGTTTGCTTGCTGAGGAGGCCTGGTATGAAAAACTCCTTGGAAGCTTTTGTGGACAGGATTGAGTTGGGCGAGAAAGTGGAAGCCACCGATTGGATGCCGGATGAGTATCGCATGTTGCTCATCAAGCAAATTCACATGCACGGCATCAGCGAGGTCATGGGGGCCTATCCTGAACGCGAATGGGTCAGCCGGGCTCCGACGATTCAGCGCAAACTGGCGTTGAATGCCAAGATTCAGGACGAAATCGGCCATGGACAAATGCTCCTAAGATTGGCCGAGGACTTGTCGAGTGTGTATGGCCGCGGTCGCGAAGACCTTATGAACGATGTATTAGAAGGGCGCGTCAAATTTCATAATGTTTTTCATCTCGAGGCACCTACGTGGGCCGACGCTGGCGTAATCGGGTTTTTAGTCGATGGGGGCGCCATTATCACGCAAGCCATGCTGCTCAATAGTTCGTATGCTCCATACGCTCGGATGCTCAAGCGCATTGTTGCCGAGGAAAGCTTTCATATGCAACTGGGGGAATCCGAGGTGCTGGCCTTGGCATCGGGTAACGATGCGCAACGCCAGATGCTGCAGGAGGCCATTTCGCGTTGGTGGCCAGCCATGATGTTCTTTTTTGGCCCGAGAACTATGGGGCCCTCTGCCCAACGGATGATGTACTTTCGCATTCGCACCCTGGATAACGAAGAACTCCGACAGCGATTTATTAATCGCTACGTGCCACGAATCCGGGCACTCGGGATGACTATTCCTGACTCCGACTTGCGTCAGGACCCCAGTTCCGGTCGATGGATCTATACCGATCCGGATTGGGATTGGTTTTCTAGGGTTGTGCATAATAACGACGGGCCAATGTCCGGCGCACGTTTGGCGCTACGGCGCCAGGCCCACGATGGACTCAGTTGGGCACGGCAAGCCAATCTTTACGCAACCTCTGAGCAATCGCGGCAAGGCGGTGTCCTATGAGCGCGCGCCCAGATATTCCCGTTTACGAAGTGTTTAGCCAAAAAGACGCTTTAAGTTTTGCAACGCATGTAGGCAGCGTCCGCGCCCCGTCCCCGGAAATGGCTCTGCAACTAGCGCGAGAAGCCTACTTTCGCCGCGAGTCGGCTTTTGATATCTGGGTAATTCCCGCTAGTTCCATCACACATGGGCGAGATTTTCGCCACACACTCCCGTCAGCACCCGAGACCAAAGCCTACCGCATGCCCCAAGGCTATGATAATGGTCCCTTATGGAAGAAGTTTAAAGCCCATGCGCAGACCATTGAAGACGTAGCCAAGGAAATGTCTAACGGGAGGTCCGATTGATGAAACATCCAACCACCATACAAATCACCGCGTTAAAGTCGCTCATCTTAGCTATGGCCGATGATGAATGGATGATGGGCGATCGTGGTGCGACGTGGCTGGCCTTAACTCCAGATTTGGAAGAGGACTTAGCCATGAGCTCCATTAGCCAAGACGAAATAGGTCATGCGGCGCTATTGTACACTTTGCTGGAAGAACTCGGAGAACCTGGCGCCGACACCATGGTGTATGAGCGCGGACCCGAGAATTGGCACCATGCTGTAATCGCTCAGCATCCCACCCATTCCTGGGCCGAATGGGTCGTGCGGCGCTACTGCTACGAGGTATTCGATGATATTCGGCGTAAAGCCTTGGCTCGCATCCCGTATCCCCCTCTAATCGCCAGTCTTAAAAAGATGGATGCAGAAGAATCCTATCACCTGCTCCATTTTCGTAGTCTCATGAGCATGCTGGCTCGTGGTGGCCCCCTGAGCCGTTCGTATGTGGACACGGCAATCCTCGCGGATTGGCCTCTCTTAGCTGACCTGTTTGAATGGGGTGGTCGCGATGAGGCCTGGGTGCTATGGGATGCCGGCCAGTTAGCTCCCAGTGCTATGCGCTCCGCATTCGATCTGGTCGTTCAAAGGGACCTCATCGCCTGGGAATTAGAATGGCCAGGCCCGGTTCGTGTTGCAGATAGGGCGGCTCGCCATCACGACAACTCCAAGACCCTCCCCGAACTTTTGCAGCACATGCGAGAAGTGCGACATATCGCTCTGGCAGGGAACTGGTAAAGGAGTTGTGGTCATGAGTCCCCATGAAATCCTAGACACCCTCAAAACGGTGACGGATCCTGAAATCCCGACGCTGAATATTGTGGATTTGGGGATGGTCGTGTCCGCGTCCGGCGATCCAGACATTGTCATTGTCCTGCGTCCGACCTATCTGGGTTGCCCGGCCCTGGACTGGATCGCACAAGCGGTACGAAAAGCCCTGGAACCCCTCGAGTGCCAGGTGTCGTTTGACCGTACGCAAATCTGGTCGAGTACTGACATGACCGAACCGGGACGCGCACGGCTCAGCCAATTTGGCATTGCCCCTCCACCCGATGACGCCAATATGGTGCCCTGTCCGCTATGTGGTTCCAATAATACGCATCAGTCCAGCCCATTTGGATCAACACTATGTCGATCCAGCTATTATTGCCAGGACTGTCGCCAGCCATTTGAAACCTGGAAACGAATCTAATGCACAAACCCGAAGCGCATGCCCGTCAATCGTCCATCGATCATGGTATGCTAACGCGAGGAGATCCTCTGAGGAGGCAATGATGATGCTTTACAGCTTTAGCGGAAATTTTTCGTCGACCTGGCTTAAAACCATTCAGACAGAACTACAACGCATGATGGATGGTCATGGACATACCCCAACCGCCGAATACGACCAAACGGGTTTAATATTTCATGCCATTGATCCCAAACGCCCGCGGCCTTTTCGCCGACAGTCCCAAGCTACATTTGTGGTGGGAATTGTTGAGCAAGAAGTCTCTTCCGATACATCGTTGCGGGCACTTTACCCGTTATTAGTGCGCTCACTATCTAATCTCATTATTGCCGGCACATCCCTGGATTCCACCCTATATCTCGTCACACCTGAACTAGGCCATTACTCCGTCTCTCGATCTCAGGCACCGTGGCGAGATGCTCTGTATGACCGCATCGCCCCCTTAGCCACGTCGCACCTGGTGATTGACAATATTTTTGATACGGATTTACCGGAGGACCTTTGGGAAGGCACGGTGGTCACGCGCCAAATGCGCGACGCGAGCCGCCAAGTCGCTGCCTGGGACTTGTTCCCGGCCCCCTATCCGGTTGCCGACCTTTTGCCACCCCAAGACTACCGCCATCTCAAAAAAGTGTTTGGAATTGGTGGACTGAGCTACGGTAATCTCAGTGCGAGGCATGATTCCCAGCAATTCTGGATGTCGGCCAGCGGGGTCGACAAAGGTTCGATCGGCACGGTCAGCCAGGATATTCTCCTAGTCAAAGGTTACGATGCAAAGACGCGCGCCATGCGCATCTCTGTAGCCCCAGAAGCCAAACCATTCCGGGTATCGGTTGATGCCGTTGAACATTGGGGAATCTATCAGCGCCACCCAGAGATTGGTGCGCTGCTTCACATTCACGCCTGGGTCGACGGGATCCCCAGCACCTCCATTAACTTTCCCTGCGGTACCGTCGAAATGGGTGACGCGATGTCCGGCTTGCTGGATCAAGATGCTCACCCCGAACGCACCATCATTGGCCTGCGCAATCATGGCATTACCGCAACCGGACCCAACTTCCCCGACATCTTGAGTCGCTTGGAAGGCCGGGTCCTAGCCCAAGTGCCGATGTTGTGACGATGCCCCTGGCAATCTATCCCTACGCGCGGCGCGGTTATCCCCGAGCCATGTGAAGGTATTGGTGTGGTACCCGGACAGCGGAATCCATCCCAGTCAAGCCATCATTCCCACGCGTAGCGTACTCCGTTGAAAAATACTTTTATCCCTGTGGGTAGGGCTTTGAGATACCCGGGTATGGGGGTCTCCTATAATTTTAACCTGACGGGGTTCGCCCACGATGGATAAGGGACCAGTCCCATGATACGATGGATGTTGGAGGTGCTTTTTCATCATGACCGACCGTTTTCCGAGCTTAAGTGAAACAGACGGGGATCCTGATGTGGTGGAATTAAGTGAGAAAATCCAAAGGATCATCGACGAAATGATGGAACCCATCGAGAACGGCAAATCTTTTGAGGAAGACTTTCTGATTGTGACCAGGCGGATGGCCAAAGCAGTCCAGCAATTGCACGAGTTACAACAAGGGCTGGACCGACTGCGCCAGCAGCGATGGGACTCGGTTCACTGATGAGAACTGCCTAGGGTGTGCCAACTCCCCAAAATGTCCAATGCGAGATTTTGCTGACCTGGGGAGACGGCTATGCTCAAGGTGTCTGAAGAGTGGCCCCGATGCCACCTCGCAAAATAAGTCCAACCGTGCGGACCTTTCACTTGCCATTCTGAGAGAGCACGAACCCCGGAAGAAATGGGACTTGCCGCTTTGGGCACTCTCACAGACAGATCGGCCCACAGTCTATCTGGCCCGGGACCTACATACACCTTCCCAAAAGCGTGGGGACGCCAATTATAGGGAATAGTCAGGGCGGCGCCCTGGACGTGAACCGTCTGCCACCCCCCTGCTTTTATCCCTGTCCAGACGGCAATCCCTATCCCGACAGTCAAAGCCCCTCCGACAGCCATGATAACAACTTTCTTTATGATAGCCACCTTCTGCCATAAAGATCTGTGCTTGTTCTAGCTTAAATCATATTCTTGGACGAGGCCATCACCAAGTTCTTGATTCAGATGAAAAAGCCCGGGGGGAGGTTTCTTCCCCCGGGATCGCATTCAGACCACTTAAACACACCGAACGATTTTTCCCACGGTTGGACCCGTCCCCGGGTTCTACCAGCCTGATCCGCCTGAGCTACTGGACCCGCTAGACCCTCCGCTTGATCCGTATCCTCCGGAAGAGGATCCACTGGACGAAGCTTTCGCTAACGAGGGTGTAGCCACATACCATTCTTTAAAGAGTCCTTCGCCGTGGGATTGCCCAGGTCCGGTATCCCCTGTATAGGTATACAAAGGGTGCCCCTGATATTCAACCTGACCATGGAGCAGTGAGAATTTCCCAGACACTGTGGAAACCGACGGACTCTGGCTCGCTTTCGCCGGATGCCACAACTTCGCACAGGTTGCATTGGCCTCACATGCCGAATGCGTCGGCGTGTCCTTGGTAAAGTAATACAGGGTGTAGCCCCGGCTATTCTCAAGTACGGTCGTACTCTTGCCGGACACCATCACATGGCCCGTTTTAATCGCGCTCCCCTGGGACGCGTGTCCACTCGATTGCGAAGATGTAGGTTGCGACGATGACTTCGCCGCCGCATTCGCCTTAGACACCGTTGACCCACATCCCGCGAGAATAAGCGCCAGCGCAGCTCCGCCTAACGCCACCATCGTCTTGTGCATGAGTATGCAACCTCCCTCTCTGCTACTCCTACAGCCGACACCGCCACATTATGTGCATTATTATACGAATAGTGCTAATTGGTCAAGACGGCAGAATGGTCTTCAACCAATTCTATAGAATTCAGGACACGCATATGCGGGTGTTCACGGCAACGGCGTTCGACACCGCCGTCGGATTTCGAAGAAGCCATCACCCCTCATGGCTTCGCCGGGAAGGCGTGGTGCACAAAAGACGGAAATGCACAGCATTAGGTTGCATTAGATGACACTCCGCGTGTCTAATGCCGTACCAATCCGGTTGTTCAAAACCACGGATACCATGCCAATACCTGGCCCGGACCCGCTGGATTCCACCTAACGTCAAAGCCCACTCTGACTTCCAATCAGGAAATTGAATCTCCCGGCCTTAGGCCGGAGATTCTAAGGGGCCCCGCGGCTGCGTAGACAGGCTGTGAACCCCTGGGAGTGCTCCTGTGGCCTCGCTACCGCTCATCCTACCAGCCACGTCGGCGGGACTCAGTTGCAACTACGCCAAAACGTCCCCAGGAGAGGGACTCTTGGAGATGAAGATCCCGCAGTCGAAGGTCCTAGGGTTCTTTAATGCGGGCCGCAGTATCATAGAGTAGGATCAACAAAAATTGGTTGCGTAGTAACCCTCGATGCGTTGTCAGATCAGGCTGGGCCAGCAGGCTTCATCAGCAGCGATAATGATCCGTTTCGTGGCAACGGCTGACAACAATCCCCTTAATCAAGCGCTCTTTCGCCTCTCACTGCGCCAAATCATTTTGAAAGGCCACTTTAATGGCATGGGTCGTTCGATCCCCAAGAATATGAAAGGCTTCGCGAAATTGTGATAGCAAAACGGTGTGGGTAACCACAGATTCAATCGGGTAAGCCGTCTGATGCAAGGCAGACACGACGGTTTGAAACGTTGTGTTCGGGGGCATTTCCGGAGAACCATATCCATAAGTTCCGATCACCGTGAGCCGGCGGCTCCATACCGGTGCCAGATCCAGGTTAATTCGACCGGCTCCACCTAACAGCAGAAACTGTCCGTCGGGTCGGACTAAGCTAAGCCCTTGCCCTAGGGACTGTTGAGTCCCCACACTATCCACTACTAAATCGAAACCTCCCGGACGGTAGGGACCTCCTCCGAAAAACTTCGGCAAAACCGGACCGACCCACTCGTCAAGTCGTGCACTAGAAGCAAATTCGCCATCTGATCCACCGACCTGCACCCGACGGGCCCCCACACTAGACGCCACCGTGGCTTGGTGGGGATAGCGGCACCGCTGCACAATCAACACATCAGGATGCTGAGTGGCAATAAGCCACGTGGATAATAGCCCGATGGTTCCTGCCCCGATAATCAAGACGGTCGATACGCGATTCCAATCGACCCGTGTCAATCCCTGATACACAATGCTGGCTGGCTCTACTAAAACGGCCCGGCGATCGTCAAGATCCGCGGGCACCGGGATAAGTTGATCGACCGGCACCCACATTTTCGCCGACCACCCTCCCGGAATCTCTCGGTTAAACCCGATCAAGAGTCCCGGTCCCAGACCACCATGGTGCCGCTGCCAGCATCCGTCCGGATTCCCGGCCTGACATTCCATACAGGGTGGCAGACCGCGAGCCCCGCACGACAACGTAGGATTGACAACCACACGTTGCCCTCGGTGCCAGGGGGTATTGGAACTCGCAACCGTCCCCACAATTTCATGGCCCAACATGACGGGCCATGAGATCAAAGGAGCCAGATATGGAGATCCAGACCCACGCAACAACCCCAAATCTGATCCACAAATGCCCGACAATTTAGGCGTAATAGTTGCCCAAGCCGATGAATCCTGAACCATCCGAGGTACGGTTAGTGGCTTTAATTGCAGCGATTGAGCCCCTAATTGCAGCGCATACCGAGGCCCCAGGCGCTGAACGACCACACGCCACATGTTTAGGTCATAGGTCAATCCCTGACTGTTCGAAAAAGCGCCTTGGGGTTGAACCCGCAGCGGCTCATATAGTCGCCCTTTCGAATCGACCGTCATAGCATCGTCCCTCGAGGCAATGGTAATAACAAAACCAGGGCGGCTGTACACAACGTGCCATTCCACCCTCTACCCTTGAACCGACCCATCACGGCCCCCTATCGGTTTACCCGTCTTTCGCCCCATCAAATCACCAGGCTCTCACGTTTGGGCTCCCATTTCTTTGAGCCGGACGCAAATGGCGTGCCCATCCTACCTAGCAACAACCCTCTTAAAGAGGGCGGTGACGAGAGACAACCCCTCCATACATACCAAATCCACCGCGACCATGAGACCCCCACCCAGGCCTTGCGATTTAATTTTAAAGGACCATCAAGAAGTACACCATGGCCACATGGATCTCTTTTAAGGGCCATGCGTCCCTAAGTTCCACGACTTATCGAAAGCAACCCGAGTGCGTATGGACAGTCGCGCAAGATTCCAAAGCAAAAGGGGTCTTACGCTTGAGATAGCTTGTCCTAGACCGTCACTTAAGAAAACTCGACCCACGCATGGCCCCCGTTGACTTTACTTACGACTATGGCAATAATTATTCAAAAGCAATCGCTTGCTTTTGAAAGAAGGACATTTGTTGCATCGTATCAAGGGAGCCCTATTGGTCGATTATGGAGAACCCATCCGTATAGCCGAACTAACCGTCGAAGAACCCGGCCCCGGGGAAGTCTTGGTAGAAATCCGGGCATCTGGAGTATGTCGTACCGATTGGCATGCGGTTACCGGACATCTCCCCTTACCGGTTCCCTTAGTTCTCGGGCATGAAGGTGCTGGTATCGTCAAAGACATCGGGTCAGGCGTTCAGCGCGTCAAACCCGGAGACCACGTCGTCCTTTCGTGGATCCCCAATTGTGGCAATTGCCGTTGGTGCATCTTAGGTCGTCCGGAACTCTGCGATGTAGCGATTACGGCTGCCGTCAATGGTACATTGCCGTCGGGGGTACCACGTCTTTTTTGGGGTGATGACCCCATATCCTGTTTTTCATCCACGGGCACACTGGCTGACCTGGCTGTGGTTTCGGAGTTAAGTGCAATCGTCATACCGGACTATCTGCCTTTTGATCAGGCGGCGTTACTGGGATGCGCCGTACAGACCGGCGTGGGAGCAGCCTTTCGTTCGCCGTTGGCTGCGGGGGACACCGTCTTGGTCATCGGGGCGGGAGGGGTTGGGCTAAACATCATTCAAGGCGCACAAATACGGGGGGCAGCGCACATTATTGCAGTCGACCCCTCGGAGGTCAGTCGACGCCTTGCCGAACAATTCGGAGCCCACACGACCATTAATCCCCTGGATGAAGATCCCTTACTCGCAATCTTAGATCTCACAGACGGTCTGGGGGTCGACGTAGCCTTTGAAGCCGTAGGCCAGGGGTCGCTGATCGCTCTGGCTTTCAACGCCACCCGCCCTGGGGGGACGACTGTGGCTGTGGGCGTACCTACACCCAACGAATCGATCACTTTGAATGCCTTTGCGTTTCCGTCCCAAGAGAAAACCCTGACGGGGTCTTGGTATGGGGGGAGTTACCCCTTACGCGATGTACCTCGCCTGATTGCTTTATGGGAAAGCGGCCAACTTCAAATTGAACCCCTGATTCAACGACGCTACTCCCTACTAGACTGTCCCCAAGCCTTCGATGATTTGCAAGCCGGTCGCGGCGGTCGGAGCGTCATCACCTGGTAACCGAAACGTGATATAGGAAGAAAGGAACGTGCTGAACATGCCGCTATTTGTGAGTCCCGAAGACTTGGAGAATATTTTAGGCGGATTCTTTGAAGAGCTCCGCGCCGTCAAAGAAGCCTATCTCATCCACCAAATTGGCGGCACGATGGAATTCGTTTTTCAACGGCCGACCGCCCGGATTCGTTGGATCCCGGAACCCCCTGAGGCAGAATGGCCCTTTCGGGTTGCCTATGGCATTTCTGATGCACCTGTCCTACTCACTTTTGAACAGGACGGCGATACGGCTCATCGCTTTTGGCTAGGCCAGTTGAACCTGCAACAAGCGTTGGCCCGACAACAAGTCATAGCCCGCGGACCGTTGTCGCGCGCCATGAAGCTCATACCGCATTTAGATACAATCTATCCACGGTATGAGACCTACCTGGACAAAATCGGGCGCCGCGATTTATTGGCACGTCCGCGATGACAGGGGCAGGGCCCATGGGGCCATGGATTGACGGGCAAGAAATCATAGGCCATGGCCGTCCCCTCCCGGTCATCTCGCCGTCGACCGCCCGCACCATTGCGACCGTATCGACGCCTGATTCGGACGAGATGAATGACGCGTGCGCCCGTGCCTTTGAGGCGCACGACGACAGGCGGTGGCGCCGCCTTCCTGTTCTCGAGCGGCAACGCATTTTAATGGCGGTAGCAGCTCAACTCCGCCAGGACGATAAAGGGTGGGCCCACCGTATTGCCCAGGAAATGGGCATGCCGGAAGGGGCCGCGCGTTTTATTGAAGTACCCTATGCCGCTCAGGTGTTTGAGTATTTTGCGGGCACGATTCCGAACATCCACGGGGACACACTGCCCATCGATGTTCCCGGGGCACCTCCCGACTATCTGGTATTCACCGTCAAAGAGCCGGTCGGCGTAGCGGGTTTGATTACACCCTGGAATTTTCCTCTCCTGTTGCCGGCCTGGAAACTTGCCCAAGCTTTGGCTGCCGGCTGCACCGCCGTTTTAAAGCCTGCACCCGAATCTCCCTTAACGGCTTTAGCATTGGGGCCTTTGTTAAAAGATGCGGGCGTGCCAGACGGTGTGGTCAACATTGTTCCCGGTGGTGACGAAATTGGAGCCGCCCTGGTCGTGCACCCGAAGGTTGCAAAAATCGCCGTAACCGGAGAAACCGAGACCGGCCGCAAGGTAATCCAGGCGGCCGCTTACGACATCAAACGCGTCAGCGCAGAGTTGGGCGGCAAATCAGCGATGTTGATTTTTGAGGATTGTGACATGGATCAGGCTCTATCCCAAAGTTTATTTGGTGCCTATTTCAATGCGGGTCAGGTCTGCCAGGCCACCTCCCGACTCTTGGTGCAATCCTCCATTTACGAACCATTCATCGCGCGGTTGGCTGATCGGCTAGCCAGCCTTCGAGTTGGACCGGCGACCGACCCGCAGTATGACTTAGGTCCCCTCATCCGCAAAGACCATTTGCAGCGTTTGGACCAATGGGTCCATCAGGCCGTTTTGGAGGGTGCCCGGCTGATAACCGGAGGCCATTCCCTCAATGGACCCGGATTTTATTATGCACCCACCGTGTTAGCCGATGTGCGACCGGATATGGCGATCGCCCACACGGAACTGTTCGGACCCGTTGCCACCGTGACGCCGTTTGATACCGAGGACGATGCCATTCGATTGGCCAACCACTCGTCTTACGGGTTGGCCGCAGCCGTTATGACGCGTGACGGGTCGCGCGCGTTGCGCATTGGCCGCCAAGTCTCTGTCGGCACCGTATGGATTAACACAGTGCAAATCTTGACACCGACCGCCCCCTTTGGCGGCGTTAAACACAGCGGCATCGGTCGCGAATTGGGCTTGGCTGGGTTGGAAGAATATCTGGAAACCAAAACCATGATTATTGATTTGAATGACCAACCCATGACATATTTCTAATCGGGAGGAGGACAGGAAGATGCCTACCCTGATGAAAGCAGTCCTCTTCGATCTGGACGGTACGCTACTCGACCTGGACGGGGATGCTTTTCTCGAAGATTACGTGAGCCGTCTGACCAAAGAGATTCATTTATGCTGGCCGGGGATCAAATTCCAAGAGGCCTTGTGGACGGCGGCAGTCGGAGCGCTCGCGCAACCACACCCGGGCCGCACCAACCGTGATGTTATATTAGCCAGCCTCAGTCAGTCCTTGACCATCGACCCCCTAGCTTTATGGGCCCGGATTGACCACTTTAACCGAACGCGGGTCGGCGAGGTGCTGCCTGGCGGAACACCGTGCCCGCATGCCAGGGAAGTCGTCACTCACGTCCAGGCTATGGGCTACCAGATCGCGTTAGCCACCACACCGATCTATGACTGGCCCGTGGTAAAAGAACGCCTCCGGCGGGCTCAATTGGCCGACATCCGCTGGAATCTTGTGACCACAGATCAATTTTGTTCCACCAAACCCTATCCGACGTACTACACCGACATCGCCAATCGATTAGGAGTACCTGTGGAAGCGTGTATGATGGTGGGAGACGACGCTTTTAATGACTTAGCTGCCAGTGTCACCGGAATGGCCACCTATTACGTGGGGCAAACTTTTCCGGGCTTGACCGTCGGGAATTCTGGCCCGCTATCGGGCCTCACGTCCCGGCTCACCATGATGTCTGGGATTAGCTCCATCCAGCGTCAATTTTGAAGGGAACCCCCATGCGGGGGTATCCTGGACCCGCACCCGCAGGGATGAAAAAATATTTTTCAGAGGAGATCGGAGGAGGATTCATGCAAACATCTGGCAGTGCTTTACCGAACCCATTACCCAGCTGGTCCTGGTCGACACTACTGGCTATGGCCAGGGCTTGGCCCGATAAAGAAGCGTTAGTAACACCTCGAAGGCGGCTGACGTATCGCGCGTTGATTGACACCGTTATTCAAGTGCAACAGGATTGGGCGAACCAAGGGCTCAAGAGCGGCGACCACGTGGTCACCTTAGTCGGCAACGATTGGTCCTATGTCATCTTTTACTGGGCTGCAATAGCCAGCGGGTTGGTATTCGTCCCGCTCAATATCCGTTTGGCGGCCCCGGAAATTGCACCCATTTTGAACGAGGTCGATCCGTCTCTCATTATCGCCGAGGAAACGCTATTTAAACAGGTCGGGCAGCCCTGGCTCAGTGTCACCATTTCCGTAGAGACCGCACTCAAAAATTCCGCCGCTTACCCCTCTGACCGCAGCTATCCACCGATAGCGCCGAAGCCCAACGATGTGGCCGTGATCTTATATACGTCTGGCACCAGCGGCCTTCCCAAAGGGGTCATGTTGACGCATCAGAATATTTCTGTGCAGTTTTACCAAGCCTCTTCGGCCTTAATCAAAATGCGGTCCGACGACCGCGTGGTATCGCTGTACCCGATTTTTCATACGGCACAACATGTCTTTTTGCAAGCTCCCTTAACCATTGGTGCTACTTGCGTCATCGATACCTTCCACCCCGATCAAGTCATCGACTTGCTGAAACGTGAGGCCATCTCCATATTCTTCGGCGTCCCCGCCATGTATCACATTCTCTTGCAAAATGATGCCTTTCGGGCGCCAACCTTTCCCCGCCTTCGCACCTTGGCGTATGGAGCCAGCATTATGCCAAAAGAGACCATTGAGGCGCTTCGGGGTCGCTTCCCTCAGGCAGAAATCCAAAACCTGTACGGACAAACCGAAAACAGCCCTGCCGTCAGCGGTCTGGACGATGCCTATGCTCTGTCCAAGCCGGGATCGGTCGGCCGTCCCTTGCCAGGTATGACCATCGCCATTGTCGATGATCAAGACCACGAGGTAGACCAAGGCATCGTAGGCGAAATCGTCACGCGGGGCATCAACCAAATGAAAGGGTATTACCGCAACGAATCCGCGACCCGTGAAGCTGTGCGCGACGGTTGGTATCACACGGGCGACGTCGGGTACTTGGATGGGGATGGGTTCCTTTACGTCGTTGACCGTAAAAAGGACATGATTATCCGCGGCGGTCAAAACATCTATTCGGCAGAGGTCGAAAACGTACTGTATACCCACCCAGATATTGTCGAATGCGCCGTCGTTGGTGTTCCCCATGCCGTTTATGGCGAGGAAGTGCTCGCAATGATCGTACTCAAACAGGGCTCGGGGCTGAACAAGGAGTCTCTCCAGCAGTATATGGCAACACGCATTGCCCGTTACAAAGTTCCTGTGCATGTTCAGTTTGTGGATGAACTGCCTCATAACGCCAGCGGCAAAATCCTAAAACGCGTCATCAAGAGCAGGTGGTCGATACCCCCAACCACTGTTTTATAAATCATAATTGGAGGAGTTTAGTATGATGGCACTCAGAAAACGCCCCACGACGTTCAGATCGGACCGTCGATTCGACCGACAATTGCGTTTGGGAGGATGGGTCAGCCTTATCGGCATTATGGCAGTCAATGCGATGGGGTTCCTGGATCATGACACGCATTCGGGCTTGGGTTGTGGCGCAAACTGGCCTCTGTGCCATGGGGCCCTGGTTCCCACATTTTCCAATGAAGCCGTCATGATTGAGTACGTTCACCGACTCTTAACCCTCGGCTTTGTCGTCGTCGTAGGCTGGTTTCTCATTCGCGCCGCCTTGCGCCGCGACATGCCGAAACTCTGGACCCGCATGGCCCAAAGCCTGATCGCTCTCGTGCTCGTCGAGTCCACCATTTGCACCGCGGGGGTGCTCTGGGCTACTCCGAACGCCCTGATGGCTTTTCTGGCACCCATTGGGCTAGCCGCACAAAGTCTAGTGCTGCTGCTCTTGATCTGGCCGCAGTCGACCGATCCGACCGTGAACCGCCGCGCGGCCCGCCCCACCATCCAGGTCACCCTGGTTTTGATGGCCCTCTATCTGTATCTAGGGGCGTGGAGGTCTTACGGGCCCTCACATTTTCCGAATGCAACAGCCGTTCACGCAATGGGAGGCCTAGTCGCGCTCAGCGCGCTATGGTGGGGCCTTCAGGAGTTTCGCGCATACCATCGCTTGAGTTATAGTGTGTGGCCGCTCATGCTCGCACCGTTGCTTGCGAACTTGAGCAGGCCGTCCCTTCTAGAAGACATGGCCATTTACTTCTGGGTATCTTGGTGCACAGGCGCCCTGGCCTATCAATGGTTAGGGCTCAAAGGCCATGCCCAGAGCGAACCACTGCGGGTCAACCGGTCGCAGACAGCGGCTAACGATCGGGCTTGACATCCTCCCCACGGCTAAAGTTGGCGGATTCGCAATCCTCGCGGTGGCGGGTTCATGGCTTCATCACCCCATCGCTTTTTCGGGCTTACGCCCTCACCCACCAAAGGGGGATCTTCCGACCATCCACCCGGCGTGTGCTGCCCGCCTTGCGGGCATAGCCATTCGCGATCCGCGAGCGTTGAATCGTAATGGCAGTAGCTACCAGGACAGAGGCGTGAGGACGGAGCAACCCGACCGATGACGCGCCACGCCTGCCAGACCGCAAGACTTCATATTCCGGTTGGCGACGGAATTCTGTCCATCTGGATTTCCGTAGGACTACAGCATGATTTCGCGATTAAGATCCGCAAGGCATACGATATCAACCCGCCGCCCGAGATCCGTACTCAGTTTGTGAAGGAAATCCTGGTGCCGGTTGGTGCAATCGGGCGATGGGTCGACGAATTTCCGCGCGGTTCTTAGATCCCGTAGCCGTTGTAGGTAGTCGCCGCTGGAGGATCTTCAGGCCATACCATTCGGTCTACCCCCGTAAGGGATGGCCGTATTTCCCCCGTAGACAACATTAAGAAGCCGGGGAGTCCGAAGTCACCGCCTACGGCCTGTTCGAACAATTCCGGCACTACGGAACACCTTGCGGATCTACCCGGCTTTCAGAAGAGAGTTCGCTATTGCCCCCGGCACGGATACGTGGCACTCTTTGTGCCCGGTTTGAAATGTGGATACCCTTTCTTTGGATCGTACGAATGCGTTGTCCAGATGGATCAAGGCGTGTTGCCATAGGTGTGACACGATTCCCTGCAACCACGGCAATTCTTGTTTCAGAGCCGTGCAGCTTGTCTAACGGAAACTGCGTGATTCCTGCGGCGTGGGCATGACCCCATATGCGCTAAATTTAGAGAAATACACCTCGTCGCAAGGGACCCTCGGCAACGATATCGCGAAGTAATCGAACAACTTTCGTGATAGAGGTGCCCGAGACATGAACAAAACTTCCGCCTTCAGCAACCCGTTAGAAGATCAATGGGAGATGCTCCTACATTTCTTGCCGAAAGGCTGGCAAGACGCCGCCTGGACGAAAGGCGCCATCACACGATGGCGGGCCATCCAGTCTGCTACCGATCTCTTGCGCCTGATCCTGGTGTATGCCTGGAATGATTGGTCTTTACGCAATACGGCCGCTTGGGCGAAACGGATGGGTCTGGCGGACCTCTCGGATGTCGCAGTGCTCAATCGCTTACGCCACGGGCCCGCGTGGCTGGGGGGTATCTTGGATCAATGGTTCCGATCGCAAGGTATTGGCACCGCGCTCACGAGCCATTTCGGCTGGTGCTCACCGATGGCAGCACGATTCAACGTCCCGGGAGCAAAGCGACCATGTGGCGCCTTAATGCGCACCGTTGACGCCCGGAGGGCGTCGGCAAGAGGACGCGGGTCAGGCACCAGAGGTAGCCGAGCCAAGCGCCCTACGAAAAAGACGGTGCGGCGTCCCGCAAGGTGACGGCATGACGGTCCAAGGCGGCCGTTTTCGGATGGGGATTAAACTGGCGGAGCGCCTCGAGACCCCCCTTCATAGGCGTGAATGTAATTCCGCAGCGTGCCCTCGGACACCCCAACCACGCGCGCCACGTCGTGGCGCGGATAGCCGAGCCCCACCAAGTAGAGGGCGTGCAGTTTTCGTCGCACGCGGGGGTGCGGATGGGTAATACCGCTCTTCCTTTAACACAGCCATATCAGAGGCTGGAATGGGCACTGGGATCATCGACGCTTCCTCCTCGCATTTGATGGGGGACCTCCACGTCCCCATCCAGCCTAATCGACGAGCAG
>JAJZXX010000144.1 GCA_021806205.1 Bacillota bacterium
GATTATCGACTGTTTGGCCGATACCAGCGATCGCCATCAAGCCAAACTCCACTCCCTGTTGACGCTCAAGTTTCAAGTCTTCAAATCGGCCGCTTAAATCATCAATTATAAGACGTGAGGAGTATATTTGGCGAAAATCCTAGAACACCGGCCGTTCCCGCCACGTTCCGAACACGTCTTTCATGGCTTTGGATATTTCACCTTCACTGGCTCCGAGGCGCACACAGTCCAGGATTGCAGGCATGATGGGGGCCGCTTGATGGCTACACGCCGCCCGCAACAGATCCAATGACCGCTCCACCTCGGCACGATTGGTGGCGTGGCGCCAATCCTTGACACGCCGACATTGCTCGCGTTCGACGGCTGGATCGATTTTGAGAATCGGAATGTGCTCGGCATCCTCTTCCACGAGTGCGTTGACGCCAACCATAATCTGCTCGTGATTCTCTAATTCCTTTTGATAGCGATAGGAGGCTTCCGCAATTTCCCGCTGGAAAAATCCGTTTTCGATCCCTTTAAGAACTCCGCCCATTTCCTCGATGCGTAAAAAGTATTCCTCCGCCTGCCGTTCCATCTCGTCGGTCAATGATTCCACAAAATAGGAGCCCGCCAGGGGATCAACCGTATTGGTCACTCCGGTTTCGTAAGCGATAATCTGCTGCGTGCGCAAGGCGATTTTTACCGCTTTTTCCGTGGGCAACGACAGGACTTCATCCATGGAATTGGTGTGTAGAGACTGGGTACCTCCTAAAACTGCCGACAATCCTTCGAAGGCGGTGCGCACAATGTTATTCTCCGGCTGCTGCGCCGTCAGCGAACAACCGGCCGTCTGGGTATGAAACCGCATGGTCCAAGCCTTGGGATTAGTAGCGCCATATTTTTCTTTCAAATGCCGCGCCCAGATTCTCCGAGCAGCACGAAACTTCGCAATTTCTTCAAAGAAATCGATGTGCGCATTAAAGAAAAATGATAATCGCGGTGCAAACGCGTTCACGTCCAAGCCCGCCTTTATTCCGGCCTCCACATAACTAAACCCGTCGGCTAAGGTGAACGCCAACTCCTGAGCTGCGGTTGAGCCCGCCTCGCGAATGTGATAGCCACTGATACTGACTGAGTTCCACTGCGGCACCATCTCGGTGGCATACCGCATCATATCCACCATCACACGCATCGACGGTTCGGGGGGGAACAACCATTCCTTTTGTGCAATATATTCTTTTAATATATCGGCTTGAAGCGTCCCTCTGAGGCGCTGCCAGGAAATCCCTTGGCGTTCGGCTGCGACCAAATACATGGCCCAAATGATTGGCGCAGGCCCGTTTATGGTCATAGATGTCGAAACTTGGTCCAAGGGTATGCCATCAAAGAGTTTTTCCATATCGTCAACAGTATCGATCGCAACCCCTTCCCGCCCCACCTCCCCGAGCGATTGGGGGTCGTCAGAATCGTAGCCCATCAGAGTCGGCATATCGAATGCCACCGAGAGCCCGGTTTGGCCCTGATCCAAAAGATATCGAAACCGCTGATTGGTCTCTCGTGCCGTACCAAACCCTGCAAACTGACGCATGGTCCACAATCGTCCCCGGTACATGGTCTCATGGATGCCGCGCGTGTAGGGGAATTCCCCGGGTCTTTCCAGACTTTCTTTTCCACTAGACCGATCCGCTTCGGTATACAATGGACGAATGGGAATCCCTGAGAGGGTTCGGTATTGTCTTTGACCACGATAGGGATCGCCAAAATCGGATTGCGTCACCTCACGTGAGTTATTGAGTTCGGTCGCCATGCCCATCCTCCTTCTTCACTCATTACGATCGAATGCGCCGTATTTGGTGGACGTCGTCCAATCTCTTTTTTACGTGATCCAGGGCAACCACCAAGGTCGACTGTCTGCGAACATCCGCCTCTTTAAAGATAGCACTCAATACATCATAAATGGATTCCACTTGATGGGTGACACGGTCTGGATTATAGCCTTGAATCTCATCCGCGACTTGAATGAGGCCCCCCGCATTGGCAATGAAATCGGGGGCATAGAGAATATTGCGCTCCAATAGCCTGTCCGCTAAATGGTCATGCTCCAGTTGGTTATTGGCCGACCCGGCAACAATTTGACAATCCAGATGCTCCACGGTATCGGTATTGATGACGTTACCCAAAGCACAGGGGGAGAACACATCACAGGTGGTTTCTAATACCGTCCAGGGATCTGTTGGCTCAATCCCCAACTCGGATGCTACCCGACCTACCACATGTGGGTTAATGTCTGCCGCCACCACCTCGGCACCGCCTTCAATGGCATGGCGGGCCACATGATAGCCGACCTTGCCTAGACCTTGTATGGCCACACGTCGACCCTGGAGAGAATCGCTCCCGAATCGATGAAAAAGTCCGGCCCGGATCGCCGCAATCACCCCCAGCGCGGTGTTATCCCCCGTGTCACCTGAACCGCCGTACGCGACGGGAAGGCCGACTAGATAACGGGTCTCACGGAGCGATTGCACAAAATCCTGATCGCTGGTGCCAACGTCTTCCCCGGTCCGATACCGGCCATGCAGCGTATCGATAAATCGTCCCAGCGCACGGAACAACGCCTCTGACTTATCGGTAGCCGGATCGGCAAGGATTACGGTTTTACCACCACCAAAGTCCAGTCCAGCCGCCGCCGATTTGTAGGTCATACCCTCAGACAAGCGCAAGACGTCCGTCAAAGCCGCCTCCTCGTTGGCGTAAGGCAGCATGCGGCACCCGCCCAGTGCCGGTCCCAACGTCGTATCGTGAATGGCAATAATGGCTTTTAATCCGGATGCGCGGTCGTAGTTGAAGATTACCTGCTCATGACCTCGCTGTTGCATCGCTTGAAATATGTCCATTGAGGGATATCGTCACCGCCTTTGCCTGGTTAGGACGACCATGGAGATCGCCGCGACTGCCTCTATTATAAATCAATAGCGGGGGCGGCCGTTAGCCGCCCTTACGGATTCTCATGGGGATAACCGCAAATCGCTGTCGCCTTCGCCTCCGAAGGGTGTTATCCAGCCTCCGCCGAACTCTTTCGTTTCTAGCGTGGACCACGTGGTCATGGACGGTCCGCTCAGTATGGGTCGCAAGACCGCTAGCGGAGTTCCCTGAGCGCCCTGACCCATCGGATTGTCGCGCATCAACTCTTGAACCAAACCCCAATCCAAGCCTGGTGAAGCGGCCAAGACTTCGCTCCCCACATCATTCACGTCAACTACCGCCACTTGGCATCCTAATTTATGCGCCAACCCTTCTATCACCGGCTTAGGATTTTTAGGCGCCAAGACAATGTAGCGATTATAGGGCGGAATGGTGGTCGGCCCCGGACCGTCAATGGCGGTCACCTGGCGACCCGCTATCCGGTAAAAATCGCCGGTCCGACGAAAGATGCGATCCAGTGCACCCGCGACCGCAGCCGCTAAAATGCGCGCGGTGCCCACTTCACGAATAGCCATTTCCATCGTTTCGGGCCGCCGCAATCCAACACCATACCCCAGCGGACGAACCCGTTCAGACAAATAACGGGCGAGTGGCCGTGGCGTAATCGACTTGACTAAAACCGCGCGGCCCTCAGCAATCGCCACGATCTTCTCCCCAACGATGACAATGTCGTTTTCCTCTACTAATCCGGCCAAATAGGGCATCAACGTTTTGTCTAGGCGCTCTCCGGGGCGAACCAAGTGAGTCCGCACCACAAATCTCCGAAAAGTCATGTCTTTTATCAGGCGGACGGGCTTTTCCATCCAGCCTGCCGCTTGGTCTTTGCCAATTGTGGACATTTGCACCACCGGCTATCTCTCCTCGTCGTGTTCAATGACAACTCAATAAGCACGGTATTCAGTCAGCACCCAAGATGCGACCTGAACCGGCCGGAATTGCTTGGAATTCATGACAACGTCAGGAAATAGAAGTTATACGAGGAGATCAGCGAAAGAAGAGGTAAGGCGTTACCCACGAGTTCTAAAGACTAAAGAGGATTCGTCATGGATTGGGGTGCGAGTTCGCTCATCGACGAACACAACGGCGGGAAATCCCGCCGGGATTTGCATGGGTAAACCCTTGGCAAACCAAAAATCGGCTATGTGCAATCTGACGTTGGAATTTCCCGTTTGTTAGTCCAAACCGCCTTCGTCGGCAATTTTGGCCAAGGTTGGACAGGACGACCGATGCTGCCGGGATGTGCTTGCCTCGCGGGTTGAAAACTCCAGCACATGACCCTGCTCACGGCGCCTACCCCTACGGATTAAGGGTAGAGGTTCATGCGATATCGCCCCCGAATCGAGATGATTCGGAGTAATCCTGTCGACCAACCAGGTTTCGCTAGACACCGGACTCTACATCGCCCGCATGATTACGTCTCGTGCCCCCCGCGATCCCTGGGACGTCGAATTATTAACCGGGAAGGAAGCCGGGCTGTTGTTCCCTTCGGTGGCACGATGCCCCAAGGTCTTCGGACTGGACCATAGCCTCATCTTGCGGCGTCTCGGA
>JAJZXX010000205.1 GCA_021806205.1 Bacillota bacterium
ATGCGTGTTTGCCAAGCTCCGCTGGGCCCTGAATCCTGGAGGCCAGGCCATCCTTTTGGGGTATTTCACCCCGCAGTCCTCTGGCTACGCGCTATTCGGGTTGTACTTGGCTCTGAGTTGACCTGGCGGCGTTTGTACCGGGTTCCAGAATTGACGGAGTTGGCTCAAAGTGCCGGGTTTATCGCCGAGCGATCCTGGCATGACCCGGTGAGCGGGTATGACGTCGTGATATTGCGTCGACCTTAGGAAAATAGTCTCCGAATTGCATCGGGTAAGCCCCAAAAACGCAATAATGTACAAACGGTGGGCACGAGCCCACACTGGCCAGGTGGCCGACCCTATGGAGACAGAGATGGGCTAGGCTGTGCCGGAAATCGGACCAGTAACGGCCTTGGACGGAGCACTGCTACTCGGTTCTCGAGAGGGGTACCGGCGATAAAGTGCGACAGCGTCCTACCCGTTGGGGCATAAGGTTGGCGCCAAGTCAACGGAATGGGTGATGCATAGACGGCGGGCAAATCAGAGAGATCCCCGAAGTGGGTGCTACGGTATGCCGGGCTGTTGAGAAACGATACGACCATAACGAATGGGACCTGGTACGGGTAAAAAATTCCAAAGAGGCAAGTATTTTAGCACCATATTTCGAAGGCAGGATTCTTGGCTCATCGATCGCGAATCATTAGTAGGGGCAGTAAAATGCGTAACGGTGAAGGCCCACGGGGTGCGAGCCAAAAACCGGCCTGTAAATGATGGATAGCGATAGGGCGCCGCCCCAAGAATCTAATGAGTAAATGTAGGAGGCCAAATTATTTTGTTCGGCATACGACCGTCAATGAAAATCGCGGCCCAGGTTATGGGCATGGCCCTTGTCACGGCGCTGCCTTTGTTTTGGACGGAAACGTCTTTTGCGGGTACGATGCACGTAGATCTCACGGCGCAAACGACAGCCACCCCCAATAGCTATCAGCTAACGGTCTCGGCATCCGGGGTGGCGGTCGGCGATGTTGTCGATGTGGCAGTCTACAATACTCAAACGAACTCCATGATTCAGCAGTTCTATCGATCGGCACCCCGTGCGTCTTTTCAATTCACAACCAATACCATGGCCTTGCCAGCCAATCAATCCCTAGCCTATGCCGTCTTTGTAAAACCGTCAAACTGGTCCTCTAACCTTTATTCGCAAAATGACATCGCGCCATTTACTACGGGCTCTGCCGCACCGACGGTGCTCACGCAGGCGTACGCCTATTACCCGAATTGGATTCGGCAGTACGTGGAGTCTGTACCCCAAGGATTACGAGTGGTGAATGTGGGGTTGAATGATGCGACGGTTAGTGAGGGACAAGGCTATGGCATGCTGATTGCCGCACTGGCCAAAGACCCGGCCACGTTTAGGGGCCTTTGGCAGTACGCTGCCCATTATCTTGATGCGAATGGTCTGATGAACTGGGAGATTAGCAGCACCGGGAGTGTCATCGGGGCCACGAGCGCGACTAATGGCGACGAGACCATGGCGGAAGGCCTCCTCATTGCCGGCGCGCAGTGGCCTGGTCACGGCTATCACCGGGCAGGTGTGGCTATGGCGAATGCTATCTATGCGCATGATTTGATTGCCGGTACGCTCTTGATTGGCCCGGGAGACGGGTGGGGCTCTTCAAACACGGATATCGCCCCCGGCTATATCGCTCCTTACGCTTATCAAATGTTTGCCCAGGCTACCGGAAATAAAGGCTGGACTCAGGTCTTATCTGCCAACGAGCAATGGTTGGCATCCACCGGGGCGAATGGCACGACGGGGTTGATGCCAGACTGGGAATCGACTAGTGGATCGGCCGTGGTGCCGGCTGGTTCCCAAAACTCGGCTCAAGCCCACGAATACTATGCGAATGCAGCCTCGAATCCCATCTGGTTGGCCCAGTGGATGATGCAGGGGGGCCATAGTGCGGCGGCCACCCGGTTGACGCAGTTCATTTTGAGTGCGCCGCTGTCAGACGGTTACACGCTGACGGGTACCGCCCTATCATCGGGGTACACCAACATGCTGTTTCTGTCGGGAATCGGCACGCTTTTAATGGCGACCGATCCCACCAGTAGCCATGCCGCGGCGGTCTACCAGCAAATGCTTACGCAACAGGCCAACTCGTATTACGGGAGCACCTTAAAAACCCTTGCGCTGTTTTTATTGGGTAATCCCACCTACCCGGACATCGCCGGACCTTCTTCCTGGATCCCGGCCTTGGCTAAATCCCGAGCCGGTGACCCTGGTCGGCCGAAGCGAACTGCTCTTCTCTCACAATTCATTGGCCCGGTATGTATCAGTTCGCGAAACGATTTCGCAGCACCATTTTGAGGGATTGCCTGCGTAGTTTTTCACGCATCGACTCGTGGGTCCGGGAACGAGTCTACCCGCTGCCATATGTCTGACACATTATAGGATAGGTTAGGCAAACTTGGCCTGATCCCGGGCCTCCGAGGACGGTCCGGATGCACTGCGCCGGGGCACGTCCGATACGTGGCCCGACTCTGGATAGACGACGCGCATCACCGTGGTCAGCTTGAACGGATGGTATGCGTGACTTTTGACGGGGGGATGGATTTGAATCGGGCCGACCACTCCAATTGGGCAGATGTCTGGTTCGTGGCTTAGGATACCGTGGATCCCTTAAACGCATCGGGTTAGCCACGAATCCATGAAGAGACGGTATACACCGCCAATCCCTTGCGCCACCCATGGATTTCATGTCCCGGATAGCAGAGCTTTTCGATCAGGACTGAGCTACATGCCCGCTCACTGCTTTTGCCCTGATACATCTTCGCCCCGGACGTTGGTGAATGCGACTGGTCGCAGCGAAATGGCTGAAGCCATGGATGCCCTGGGGCTCCTAAAACAAAGGCTTAGATACTGTCTCGTCCCCGTCCTTCACAATTTGTTGACAGCCCCTTTATCGAAAAGCGGCGTAAACGCTGAGCGGTCAGGCCGAGGATACAAGGCGGGAACGAGACTTCTTACGGCAAAGTCGGGATACCATGATACAGAGAGCCTACAAATGTCGCGTCTACCCAATCGACGAGCAAGCGAACATGTTGGCCCGACCCTGCGGAGGGGTTGGCTATGTCTACAATTGGGGGTGGCGCCTCAAGACGGACGCCTATTACCTCGACGGGCAACGCCGATAGTGCGATGGGCTGGCTTGGCCATTGACCGCGCTGAAACGACAACCGGAACCCGGGGGGCTCAATGAAGGATCGAGCGTAGCGTTGCAGCAAAGTGTCCGTCATCGGGACAAGGCCGTGCTCAACTGCTTGGAAGGTCGCGCCAAGGGCCCGGAATTTCACCAGAAACACGACAAGCAATCGGCGTCTGTCCTGGCCTCCGCCTTCCAGGGGGAGGGGCAAGTTATCAGGCTTGCCCCGATGAAAGAACCGCGTGTCCTCTGGTGGTCGCGGCACTTCTCTGGCATGCCCTCCTCCGGGAGGGTGAGCCGCGAGGCCGCGAATCGCAACCACAGTTCGATACTGGGTGGCGAAGCCACTGCGCCGCTCCCTGCCGAGGATGCACCAGTCGGCCTTGACTGAGGGGTGACCCATGCGGGCAGTCTCTCGACCGGAGAGAAGGTCGGTAACCCGAAAGTCTACCGCAACGGCGGCTCGCCCAGACCCAAAAAGGATCTAAGAATCGCGTCAAGGCCCGTCTCCACGCTAAGATGGCGGATCGTCGCAGCGACTGCCCCCACAAACTCACCACGCGGCTTGTTCACGAACACCCAGGGATCGCCGTTGAGAGTTTGCCGGTCAAGAATCTGGTTCGTAACCCTTCGCTTGCGCAGTCGATCGCCGCTGTGAGTGGGGGTAAGATGGTGCGCCCCCTCGAATACCAGGCAGACTGGCATGGGCGAACGGGGGTCAAGGTCGACAAGGTCTATCCATTGTCAACGAGCAACCGGTGTTGCGACTGCGGCTCTATTGCGTCGAAGAGGCCGATCGCGATCCGTTCGGGGGCGTGTCCGGAGTGGGGCGAGACGCACGACAGGGACATCAACGCTGCACAGAACCTATTAGTGTGAGCCTGTGGAGCGGCCGTAAGACCCGCTTGTAAGCTGCAAAGCCAACGAGAAGGCACGCCTCAGAGAAGCAGGCAAGCTCAGTAGTGATACTGGGAATCCTCTTCCTTTAGGGAGAGGAGGATGTCAAGAAACCAATTTCTGGTTGGAGCGCCTTCCGGGGAAGGTTTGAAAAGGGTGTGATAGCCACTCCAAGGTCGGACAGAATGCTCTCATTATGGATGGTGGTATGTGTAATTTTCATGCCGGCGCTGGCTGACCACAGCGTACCAAGATGTTCTCGAAGACGGGCAGAGTCCGCACGTTGATGGAGTGCTTCAGCTGCGAATGATGCGCGATCCGACCCGTTTGTGCTTTAATGGTTTAATCTAATCCGTATCGACTGAGGTTGTGATCGGGTGGGGTCGAGCCCAGCAGTTGACGCCAAACGCAAACGA
>JAJZXX010000027.1 GCA_021806205.1 Bacillota bacterium
CGATTGACGACTGCTTGAAGAAGACGGGAACGGAGTACAAACCACAGCTAGATACCTTGCTGACGTTGAAATTCCAGCGCTTCAAGTCGGCTTCCTAAAACCCGAAATTTGACCCGCGGGCAGTATATAATCAGGAGATATCACCGTTCTCCCCCGACGGACCGTCTACCGTGTCGCTCCGACCGGACCGCATCCATCGGCTCTTGGTGACGCCGTGGCGGACAGCGGAACGGAACACAAACACAACAAAGCCCGCAGCCGTTGGCGGGGCAAGGCTTTCATGGTGTCCCCGGCCGGATTCGAACCGGCGACGCCGGGATTAGAAGAACCGCACTCAGGTGTCTAGGGCGATGCTTCGATGCGCTACAATCCTTATATATCGCCGATTCCGGGGTTTCAGAGCATCGACGCTGTCGCTCCCAAAACACCCGTTCCATGGCTTCGTGGTGACGCCGTGGTGACGGATTCGATCCCTCTCACCCCCAACCTAACAACGTGCGTATGGGTGGGTCCACCATAATGACGATCCGCGCCATGAAACCCGCGCACCGGTCACCGAACGGTCCGCTCAACGCCGAGTTTTTTGCATCTCGATATGCGGCCAATGGATTTAGCCCGCTCGAACCGTGAGGTGAGGCCCCCGAATGCGCTCTAAGGCTACGTCGCGTTTAACGCAACACCTCACGTGCGGTGACGTTGTGCTTGCACATAGCGTCGTAATACGGCGTTCATGCGGCGCTGGTAGCCCGGTCCCTGCGATCGAAAATACTCAACCACGTCCTGATCGATGCGCAGCGTGATCTGCCGTTTGGGTCCCGGCACGAAGACCGCTTCCTGCCAGAACGTCTCGTCGAGTTCAGGCAACGACTCATCGATCAGGTCCGCATCTGCTAGTTTATCCACGGCGTCCCAATTGCTCTGCGATGGTTTGCCAGTATCGTGCCTGCTCACGCGCATTCGCCCTCCTCAAAGAAATAATCCGATAACGTGATCCCCGGAGCGTATAGGCACAGACGCACACCCGCCCCGCGATCACGCCAATGGTCACACGGCGTTCTTCACCGTAGTCGTGACGCTCATCACGCCACTCAAACCGGGAACTCCTGAACAGCTCCGCTGCATCCGCAAAATCAATATGATGCTTTTCGAGGTTCCGGTCCCGCTTTGCCTCGTCCCATTCGAACTCCATGGTTCCATTATACAGCATATGTAGTGACAAACGTAATGACTCCGGCGATTGGCGCTCTCTGGGATATGAATCCGAATCGAAAGTAGTCGTCCTTCGGCACCACCTACGGGACATACGCCCCCATTAGCTGATGATTCGCGTCGTTAACCATACGATGGCGGTCAGCTTTGGCATCCCCCGTGGCCATGGCACCCCCCGAGCGCAGTCACTTCTCACTATGCGAGTGACGATGGGAGGATGTTCAGGGGGTCGTCAGGTAGAGCGGACCGAAGAAACTCCTAGGCGCTCCCCCAACTGCTGTGCGCCGCACAAAACCTGCCGGAAGGGAATCATGTGCTGCCCATCGTGGGGTTTTTGGTCTAATGCCTTGATTCCCCGATGCAGGTCTCCCAGCCGCTTTCCCACCTGCGTAAGATTGGCCAAGACCAATGACAGGGTCTTCACCTCGTTGTACGTATTCACGGTAGCGAGCACCGCCTCAGCCAACCTATCGATCGCCTCCGGCAGCGATGGATGCTCGGCCCGAATGCGCCTGACATCGGTGGTCGCCCGGTCAATCTCGACGGTATGACGCGATTTCTCTTCGGCCACAGCTGCATCGAGAGCCGCCCTGAGATCGCCGCATAGCTTAGGTAGTGACGGGATCTGCATGTACGGCTCCTCCGCTTGCAAGATCCCTTTGATGCTGTGTTGGAGAGATTGCACCAAGGGATAGTCCGTCGCAAGACCGATGTCAGCGGCCATCCCGGTGATCACGTTCACGGCCTCATCAAATCGCTCACGAGGGGATTTGAAATAAAAGCCGGTCAGTTGTTCCATGCGCTCCACGACGTCCGGCCACCGCGCCCCGTTGGTGATAAACGCTTGGACAAGGTCCTGTCCCGCTCGGTCCTTTGGCAAGACGGCCAAATCTCCTCGTATAACTGTCCATCTTGCATCCATAGCTTCCAAGAGAATAAAGAGGTTTCATAGGGGCCGACAATACCGTAGAGATCGACCAACATGACGTATAGGTTAATATCTTCGCCATACGGCTTCAGGTAGTCATTAATCGCCACATAGACCTGGGGGGCCCAGTCAATCGGGTTAATGAACCACTTGGTTTGAAGCAGCAGGAGGCGTCGTCCGTCTAAGATCACCTCAGGCGGAAAACGCAATACCACAAAACTCCCCTGATTTTCTTGTTCATGTGAGATCCAGATTTCCGTGCGATCTCGCAATAGGTCCCCTGTGGATACTCTCGACTCCGTCGACATACCACTGCCTCCTTAGCAATCTCCCGAAGTATCGGTGTCAGAAATCTCGTGGCAGTCGGCAAGCGCCCACCGCACGAAGGGATCGACATCCTGCGCCAACATCGCGATGGTATCAACAGGCAGGCGAGGGTGGGTGGCCGCGCCTTGCCGAACTCCTGCCACCACATCGCACGCTAACCGCGCAGCTATCCAGGCGGCGGTCTGGGGATTCCGAGCGACTTCCGCCCGGATACGCCAATCGGCCGATGCCGCCAGACGCTTTAACACCGGGCGAGGGGTCTGCAGATTGCTGGCTACGGTAATTCGCACGAGATCCTCGGGATCCTCAGCCAGCCAGGCCAGCGCTTCAGGCAGAGTGGAAGCATTCCGAGCAACCTGGGCACGGACGTGCCAGTCGGGGGATGGCGCCAACGCGGACAAAATAGCAGGCTCGGTATCCGCACACATCGCGAGCTCATAGGCGGGGGAAGGCATGCTCTCGTCTCCTTTGCATCAACGTCCGATAAGCTATCTTGGACTAAACCGCTTCGCGGTGGTTTTCAAAGCCTTCCTCCTACCTAACCCGAATAGCTTCTGCTTCGGTTGGTAACCGGGGTTCGGGGTGCTACCCTGAATGTAATCGAGTTCTGTCTGCTCGGGAACTTGGCCCAAGGAGGTATGGCGCATGAAGGGGGCATTTTTTCGAAATACCCCACGAAGAATGGTCTACCACATGCATGGGTTGGCCAAGTTCCGCGCGATACCCCAGGTGGGTATCGCAATTGATTTCCCATAGGCACCGCGGTTTGGTCCAACAGAATTATCCGCAGTCCGCTCTCGGTCCGAGAGGGGGCTTTTTTCGTTCATTCGGACTGCGGATAACTCTCTACTTATTATGTCAACTTGAAAAGCTCCCCAGGAAGGGGGAGCTTAGCTTCCGTCCCTACCGATGCCCCAAACGCATACCCAAGGCGACGCCGTGCGGAAGAAAATGATCCGCCGGCAGGTGTCCCACATGCCAGGCTAACCAGACGCCGCAGATGGTGAGGATCAAGGATGCCAGCGCATCCGTGCGTTTGACCGGCGTGTGCAGGGGCCACCGAAACCCCCGACGACTGAACGGCCAGACCCACCATTGCCGGGTCTGGTTAAATCCATCGAGAAACAAATGGCTCATTCCCCCAAGGACCAGGCCAAGCCCCACCTACAGCGCGGGATAAGTCGCAGACCCGAACCCCACCCCATGCGTCATCGCACGGAGTCCGTGCCACACCAAGAGTCCCAGGACCATGAGGATTGCACTCGCAATGGCCACCCCGACCACCGAGTGCGCCTGGTGTCGATGCTAAATCGGATGCGGCCAGCCGGCTCGCCCGACTTCCGGCGGCACCGAGGGTCCCCGAGAATGGCTAATCGCCGGCCAGGGCACCTAGCGTCCGAAGGTCGACTGCGGATGATCCCAGTCGGGAACGAGTCCTCCGAAGCCGCTCGCGAGCACCAACGTGAGAGGATGCCCGGCTCCAATGGACAACGCCACCCCAGCGGCAACGAGACCGCCCAGGACATGGGTGCGTGCGTTCATGACAGTTCCTCCCTCGTGACAACCCGGTTACATCATGCGATGCACGGCGCCATCTAGATCTTTTGCGTAAATATGCCAGCGGTCGCTGCCGCACGCGGGACAAGCGCCGGATCCGGTGGTGGGGTCATCGTACCAATGGTGTCAAGTTAAGCGGATCCACAAATAGAGAGAATTACCTGAGTTATATGTGCGGACCAAGGAAACAAAAAGCTGGACAGTGTTGACATAATTTGGCTCTTACGCACTTTCTGTTATACGGCCAGGGTCCGCCGTTCTAGCTTGGTCCATCTTGTCCCAACGACGTTGCAAGGTGGGGCTGACCGGAACGTAAGATCTCTTCGTTTTTCTGGAGAACCATGGAGTCGAGAGTGCAATCCACCAAATACCATCCAATACCCAACGCCAAGGCCCGAGCCAGGGCCATAACAGAAAGTGCGTAAGAGCCCATAATTTGGTATGGTTTTCTGCAATCCCATTCTCT
>JAJZXX010000112.1 GCA_021806205.1 Bacillota bacterium
GGCCTGGAATGCCTTGCTCACCCGACTTGTGGCCTCCTGGGAATCTTCAGGACCGGTGGAAGTGTGGGGGCTTGCGGGACTAATCGATGCCGGTCGTATACGACCGGGTCAGTCGCCTATCTATCTTACACCGGATGGCCCGGAGGGGATCCGTTATTGGTGTCGGCTTAAACCGGATGAGGATGCGTGGGATGTGGCGGCGAGCATCATTTGGAGCGAATCGCTGGCATCTCGGGGCATCGTGGTGGGAAGCGACCCGTCCAGTCAATCGTTGTATACGAGGGCGTTGGTTCGTAACGAGGTGGTTTCGGAGTCTTGCGCCCATAAGCCTGTTGAAGAGGCCTTATGGGATTTGTTTTGCACTCTCGTAGAGGATAACGCACGGCCGCATATGGTTCGCCGCTGGTCTGAACTGACCGGGACGAGTCCAGACTGGATTGCCCATTGGAAAATCAGGCTGGGGTCGTTGAAGTCCTGGCGGGATTTCGCACCCTTAATCAAAGAAGCTTGCGCCGTTGCGGGAATGGCCGCGTTGCCCCTGGAAAGGTGGGCGCAAGACGTGGGAGCCTTGGACGAGTGGGCTCCGCCACGGGATCGCGCCGCATTGGATGTCATGAAAAGTTTTTCGCGTTCCCAGACGGTGTCGGGGACTTACCGGGCGGTGGCGCCCAGCGTGGCCGTGTGGGTGCCCGGGGTTAACCCGATATGGGGTCCCTGGTCCACACCGTCCTCTCATCGCTCGCCGTTTGACGGCGATGAAGCAATTCGTGGCTGGATCAATCAGGCGGATCCAGCCTATTGGGAGCGCCGCGTGATAAACGCCTGGCGTGACGATCCTGAGGCAAATCATTGGATTATCGCGCAGGAGGCCCCTGAGAGAAGCGAAGAATTTAACAGGCCGTCAAAAACGCGATCGGACCTGGGCGACGGCTCCAGGGTACGGGCTTGGTATGACACTTGGCACAACCCAGCGCCTCCGCAAGCGTGGTGGGGCCAGGTCGGTACAGAGGCGGTTCCCACGCTGATGCCCCAGCGGCTCTCCCCGTCCGCATTGGAAGATTTCGGGCGATGCCCCCTGTCGTTTTTGTTCGCGCGGGTCTTGCGCATTAAAGAGCGCCCTGATGAAGAATCCTTGGAGGTGGGAGTGCTGCTTACTGGCCAATGGGCCCATGGCGCATTGGAAGCGGTGGTCGCGAAAGGACGGCCTTTAACCCTGGCCAATGTTCGGGACTCGGTCCAGGACGCTATGAGTCACAATCCAGCCTCCAGTACGGTGCCAGCTTTTTATCTCACCTATCAAATGCGTAAGCTTTCGTCGGAATTGTATGAAGCGTTATTGCGCGATGGGTGGCATCCGGGAATGCGGACCGAGGTTGAAGTGGATCTGGTCTGGGACTGGGTCTGGCCTATGCGTGGTCGTATCGACCGAATGGATTGGCTGAATGACGAAACCATTCGGTTGGTCGATTATAAGACGGGGTACATGAGCAATCCCTTGAAGATTAGCCCAGCCAACCTGCAGTTAGTCCTATATCAAAAGGTGCTGTCCGAACAGTACCGGAAAACGGTCGAAGCGGAACTGTACGGTGTGAGCCAGCGTTCCGAGTTCTTGCGCCGCCGTCTTTCATTTTCAGCGGGCCAAGCTCAGTGGCCCACCGTCGAAAAGATTGCTCAGGGGATGCGCCAACGAATGGAAGAGGGCCAATTCTATCCCGTTCCCGAACCATCGCTGGATCCCTGTCGTGCCTGCACATATCAGTTAGTGTGCCCCACTGACGTTAAGGAGGCTAGCGCCCGTTACCATGCGCTATACCCCGACTATGGGGCGCTCTGGCGCGATGTAACGCAAAAGGATGGTATGCATGACACCGAGGGATGAACGCTTTCGCGAGGCGGCCCGTAAGGCCAGCGTCAACGTTCTCGTGGAAGCTGGAGCCGGGACCGGTAAAACCACGCTCTTAGTGGACCGCGTGATCGAAAATTTACTGGTTAAGAACACGCCCTGGTCACGCATGCTGCTCATTACTTTTATGGATAAAGCGCAGCAAGAAATGCGTCAGCGGGTCCAAGCGCGTCTTCAAAAGGCCCAGTCTGACCCGGTCCTGTCTGATGCGGACCGCGTCCGTATTCAGACTTTGCTGGACGGGTTGCCTGACGCCGAGATTACCACCATTCACGGATTTTGTTATGGGATATTGGCCGAATTCGGATCGGACTATGGGATCCCGGTGGGGTTTCGTGTCATGGATGCCATCGAGGCCGACCGCTTGTGGGAGAAGACCTTTAGCAGTTGGTTGAGTCGACCCGACGATGGGTCGCGCCATGACCGCATCCTGAGCCTTCTGTCGGCAGGAATCGGATGGAGTCAATTGGTGAACTGGGCCAGGCAAATTTCTCGGTGGCCGACAATTCCGAAGTTGAACGCTGAGCCCTTCGATTTAGCACAATTTGTTCATCACTATGCCGCAATGTCCCATGATTATCATCATCGCGCCCTTCAGGATGCCAATCCTGACGATGCGGGTGTCATCCAAATCACGGAGATCGTACGCCAATTCAACTGGCTGTTCGAGATGGATTTGGCTGAATGGCCCCGCATGTTAGCCCAATGGACCCGGGGCCTTTCGCCCAAGGGCAACAAGAAAAACTGGGCGCACCCGGAATGGCTGAGAGAGCAAAAGGATTGGGTGGCGCATTTGAAAAGTGACTTGGCAGGGTTGCGCCGCCAGATGTCTGACACCTATCTTCGGGATTGGGTTGATTTAATCGGCCACAACTTTCGTGAGGAGTGGCGCCGCGTTCGCTTTGATGATTTGGCATTGACCTATGACGACTTACTCTGGGAAGCAGAACGGATTACCCGGGACCCGGCGGTTTGGTCGCGCCTATACGCTCGCTACGATTTGGTGGCGGTTGACGAGTTTCAGGATACGGATGGCATCCAAGCGGCTATCATTCGTCGGCTTGTCACGGCGCCGGGAGGCAATGCCCTGATGAATAGCGATCAGGGGCGATTATTTTTAGTGGGAGATCCCAAACAGTCTATCTATCGATTTCGCGGAGCCGACGTTGAGACTTACACGACTGTCCGCCATGAGGTGGCTGAATCGGGCGGCGCCATTTTGCCGATTACCGAAAACTTTCGATCCCACCCTCGCATTCTTGATTTTGTCAATCACCATTTTGCACAACGGTGGCCGACGGCACCCGATCCCGAGCGTCCCTATATCCCTCCGTTTATTCCGCTGCATTCGCCCTTTCCCGACGATGGCCGGGTGCGCGTGTCCGTCAAACGTCTAGCCGTCGGCGAACCCTACTCCGTTCAACGCCACCACGAGGCCGAGGCCATCGGAGCGGTGATTGATGAGGCTGTCCGGGAGGGATGGCCGGTCCGTACGACAGACGGGGTTCGGCCTTTAACCTATCAGGACATTGCGCTGGTTGTGCCCCAGCGAACCGGACTTGAGATCTATCGCGCCGAACTACAGGCCCGTCATATTCCGGTGGCCAGTCAAAGCGGACGCGCCTTCTTTCAGCAAGCGGAGATTCGGGGATTACGCCACCTCTATCACCTATTGGCCTACCCGGAGGATGAGGTGGCGGTGGTGGGATGGCTCGCCTCACCCTGGGTGGGAATGGACCCCGTCACGCTGGCCGGGCACCGCCTTCAGAATGGGGCGTGGCAATATCTCGTCGAGGCTGGTGGACACCCCGCGGTACGGGAATGGTGGGGGCTTCTCAGAGCTTGGCACCAGAATTTTTGGAGGGCTCATCCGGAAAGCGTTTTAGATTGGGCGATGTCTCAGAGCCCTTTGATTGGCGTGCTGCGAGAGCGCAGCGATGAGAAGGCCTTGGCCAATCTTTCCAAAATGCGTGAACTCTGTCGGCAATTAGGTGAGCGTTGGGACATCTTTGAATTCGAAGCGTGGTTGGACGGTCAGGTGTCCGATCAGGTGCCGTTTGAAGAGGCGCCCGTCCCCAACGTGAGTGATGCAGTCCTCATGACCACTGTCCATCAGGCGAAAGGTCTGGAATGGCCGATGGTGATTGTGGCCAATTGGACGCCGAGTCGAACGGGTTTGGAGTCTGGTATTCACTATAACCCGCGGCTCAAGCGAGCAGCACTAAACCAGGTGCCCTGGCAGAGCAGTGATTGGGACACCCTAGCGGTGGATCATCAGGCGCGCGAGGAAGCGGAAACCGACCGCTTGCTCTATGTAGCTTTAACCCGGGCTCGCGATTATTTGTGGTTTTTTGCCTCATTCCTGGATGGGGTGGAGGAGTCGGAATCGTGATGCAGGAGGGGATCGTGTTCCTAGCACACAGGCAGCATCGGCTTCGCTGGCCAGCGTGTTCTTGGGTGCGCCAGTCATGAATGTTGGCTTCACCGTATCCAAGGATGCCCCTCCGACACTCCCGACGTAGTAGGCGCGGTGCCAAAAGTACGGTTTCCAATAAAACTTGTGTAAGTGATCGGCAAA
>JAJZXX010000246.1 GCA_021806205.1 Bacillota bacterium
CGGAACACCCTGCGCCTTCCTAGTCGCATTCGCGGTTGCCGTAGGCTGCGGACTTCAGCCGTTCGGCAACGCGAATCCCAGCCCTATGGCTGATTTTTGAGGGGGTTACCAGACTCCTCTGGGCCGGGAATACCTGGCAAATTTGGTGACAGGTTTGTTAGTCGAAGTGATGACAAATAGCATTAGCGCCAACACCTCCCCGCTTGCTATATTGTCGTTTCGCCAAGCTGTGAGTAGTTCAGCGAACAATATTCGTTTTAACCGGGTCCATGCGTGCCAACGTTAGCTGAGGGTTGAATTGTTTGGTGGGCCGAATCAGAAAGGCATGAGCTCCACCCTGAATTGCGGGGTGAAGGGTATGACTTCGGGATTGGGGACGAGTCCCGACCTTTGCCCGCCCTCAGCAGGAAAAGATCACCAGTTCCGGGAAGTTGGAGACCGCGCCGCCGATGTTGATGTTCATGAAGGCTGAGCGTACTCAACCTGCCTAAGTCATCGTTATGCCTTGACATACGTCAAAATAGACTACAACTGGTCCGCCATAATATGCCGGCTTAGTGCCACTATGTCAACACCAAGATTCTCTCGAATGGTTGTCACGTCTAGCACGCCAATTAGCGGTCCGGCGAATTGGGCGTTACCGCTGGGTGGTAATTGCTCCTGTAGGGGACTTAGCCGTTCTAGTGGGCGCCGTCGCGTTTTGGTCACACCTTCCGTCCACAGCATCTTCGCGCGCAAGGCCTCGAAACTGTAGCCGCGGCCCAGACGATCCGTCGCGCGAATGAGATTATTGAGGCTTTCGGTATACGCGTTCGTGACCGGATGATCAAAGTACGCCAAGATATGCGTCTCCCAATTGCCCCAAGCCGTCAGTGGTTCGGTAAATGCGATACGATGTCGATCTGTTAGCGATCGTTCCCACGTCTGGAAATAGGATCGCTCCACGGCGGCATTGGCCATTTTGAGCACATGGAACTTGTCAATGACCACGGTGGCCTGCGGGAGAGCCGCCTGAACGGCCTCCTGGTGGGGGTGCCACATGTCCATCGTCACCAGTTGCACGCGCTGTCGATGCAGCAATCGCATGAGGTACGCCGCCACGGTCTCCTTATTGCGGTTCACCAGGAAATCGACCAGCGTACATTCTTGGACGTTGGTCGCCACACCCCGAGGACGGATGAGATGGATTTCATCGAGACCCAGCTATTGCGGGGTCTCGACCTGACGGTGCGCTTCTAAGGCGGTCACATGATCGTGGAAAATATCGCGTACCGTCCGTTCGGAGACACCCACCTCCTGCGCCACGTGGGCAAAGGGCCGTCGGATGGCCGCCGGTCCGATCCAGGCCACTAACCGTTCTGTCATGAATCGCCGGGCATCCACGCTAGGCAAATCTTGGTAAAAGGTCTTCTCACACGTTTTACAGCGAAACCGGCGCGTTTGAACACAGAGGCCCACGCGCTTCCCGTGCATCGGCAGATCCCGAATCCATGGCTCACGACGGCCATACCCGACGATGGCCGCACCCTCACAATGGGGACAGATCGTCGGAGCTACCTGAGTCTCTGCGGCAATATGGTACGCGTCCATCGGTTTCATCCGCTGTGATGATGCGGTAGTCGGGCAAGTTGAGCAGGTTTGGCACGGGCATCGCCATCCGATCGTCCATGAAGCCTCCCGTCGATTAGGCATTTCATCGATCCATCATAAAATCCGCATACCCAGAAGATCTAAAGAAGATGGTGTTCGCCCTGCGAGGAGCGTCTGTTGGTTCACGCAAAAGTATTTTCAAACCAGCCAGTCGGCGCTGAGTGCTGAGAATGAGGGGGAGATTTCGGCTACGAACCAGTCCCTGAAGAGACTATAAATGGCGCGGATTCGGGCGGTGACGTTTTAGCGAAGTGTCAAATGGCTACCCAATACGTCTATGGCGACTATCCCGCGGACGACTCGCCTGAGTGTGCAGTGGCTGCGACGTCGGAGCCAACGGAGTCCTTGGCCGCGGTCGGACTGGATGCGAAAATCATGGTTCCGCCACCCATCGGCTCGTGTTCCGCCAGCGTCTCGGGTATTTCGGCGGTGAGTGTTCTCGGAAGCCAGAGGCGTTAATTGCGCACATGCGGTTCTACGAGGGTTCGCGGCCCGTGAGAAACCCGCTATGACGGACAAGCTTCGAGGCACGTTCTACCCACTCGGACAATTACTTACCAGAAATCTTTTAAAGCAGTCAGGCCGGACCTTTCTCGGGTTCGGCCTGACTGACGGCTGGATCAATGGGCTGCATGCCCACGAGTTACGCTCGCTGCCTAGACTGAGCTCTTGGGCTATCACACGGCCCCCTGACGTCTATTGGCATATTGGTCACATAGAATCTATGCCTATCCGGTATTGAAGGGCAGGTTTGGCTTTCGAAGGATGAAAGGCACAGGATCACACGCGGAGGATTTGGCAGTGTGGTAATCCGCTGACAGTTCGCGTTTTGCTCCGTGCCTATCCACGCCCAAGCTCTGCGTAACGCGATAAGGTTGTCGAGTATGCATGCCTGAATGGGATAAATGGACAAATTAAGAATATGGGCCGCATCCTTCACGACCCTGACCATTACGTCATCAGAAGCATAGTAAACCATTAAGTGTGCATCCGTTACGGTTTTTAGGAAGGCCGCTACAGCTACCTGCTGGTGTGTGGCACTTATCGCCCAGTGCCAGAAAATCCACGGCGATTGTAAATTCATAGACACCCCTCGGTTTCCTTATTTCATAGGGCTGGCTTGAGTGCTTTTCTGATGCCATTCGAGAATCAGCGTATCCAGTTGTCGGGAGAGGCTAATCATGGCGGGGTCGGTCAGTGCCTTTCCTGCATTCGTGAGCTTTGCCAGCATTTGCGATAGGTGCCACATGTGCTCCTGCAATTGGCTCTCGCTGAGATTCATCCGCCCACTCTCCAAAATATGGTGTCAAGGACCACCATATCATGGAGAAAAGGCGAAATAACGCGAATAATGTCGAACACGAAAAATTATTTAGAATGTTGATGTATTGTGACGAATTGTTGTCTAGGAACTAGTTTGAGATGGATTGTCAATCGCCGAATCCATGCCCCAGATCGAATCCGGGATTTCCCCGAACCGGCAGCACCCGCTTTGTGCCGACGGGAGGCCGGAGGGCTTCGGGAGTGGCGGTATGAATGGGAAAGACCAGAGTCGGGGCAATGTCGCGGACGATCTGATGGAGGGCGCTTGCACTGGCGTGACCGGTGCTCGACAAGGACCGGAACGGGATTTGAGTGTAGTGAAGCCAGTCCATAAGCGTGGTCCAGTCCGGATCGGATGGTCCATACGGCTCGCCATTGGAGTATAAATAAAGGCTCTCGGCTCCCACGGGTAGATCCAACAACCGGGGAAATCCGGTGACCGGCAACTGAACCAGATAGCGCTGCGGATTGTGGTGGATCCGCTTTAGCGTGGATTCTTCTTGAACCTCAATGTGCTGAAGGCCCATCTCCTCGAGAAACCGGGCTTGTTCCAGAGGGAACAATATGGTCCGCCCGCGTTCCCGGGTTTTGGTGACAAATGTCTTCACCCGTTCAAGATTCACCGGATTGAGCGAGAGCAGAATTAGACCCGAAGTTATGGCGAGATATTGGTCAAGTTGGTGCTCCATTTCGGATTCTAAGGGCTCTTGATGCGCTTGGTTCAATAAGGTGCCTTCGATGATTAGGGCGTGGCACCCGCGGGCCGCTTGGACAAAGGCCTGGACCCAGTCGGGATGGCTGCCATGCAGGCGGAGATCGCCCGTATAGGCGATTGCCCCGGCTGACGTTGCGACAATATAGGCGGAAGATCCCGGCACGTCATGATCGATCGGGTAGCGGCTGACCCGAAAAGGGCCAAACGCGAGCGGCGTAGATTCCGGGAGCGGTTGCACACGCGGTGCATAGCCTTCGACTCCCAATCCCGCGTTTTGTAATGCCGTCATAATGGCTTGAGTCTCAGGAGAAGCGAAGATCGGGATTGACGGGTCTACCCATCCGGTCAGTCCCATGTGATCGGGATGGGCATGGCTGAGGAAAAGGGCGGTCTTTTGGTCACTCCCCCCCGGAAGATCGACCCCTCGTAATGCATCGGGGCGGTAGAGGTAGGGGATTTGTGGAGCACATCCGGCTTTTAAGCGGTCAGCGAGAATCTGGTCCGTCCGGGGCATGACCCGGCCGCGAAACAAGGGGGGAATGGGATTAAAATCGAGCCCCAGGTCCAAGAGGACTCGCCAGCCCGCTTCTTCAATCAAGACTTTGCTGGATCCGACGACGCCGACGCCTCCCCAAAAGCTTATGTGAGTCATGAGTTCCACCTTTCGCGGTGTGATTAACCGGTGTCCTTTATTGAGCCAAAACCTCCAGACGCACAGGGATGATCCTCTCGTCAGGGCGCGCTGGGGGGTTGATGCAACCGCGTCGGCGGGGCATGGCCAGAAAGAAGACCGGGAGACTTTGAAATCCCCCGGTCCGCTTAACGATCCCTAAGACGAGGCGTAAGCTTGCTGCGCCTGGTGATAGGCGTTGCGCATGGCTTGCACGGGTGTCATTTTCTTGTCGAGGACCGCAATGATGTCGTTGGTCAGATCCTGGCTGGAAAACTGTGCCCACCAGCTCGCGCGAGGCGACATCGGTGCACGGCCTAGGACCGACAACGCGACCCGTTGGGCTGCATGGGTCGCCAGATATCGTTTGGCCGAAGGGACGGTTTGCACATCGCCGCGGATCGGCAAGTATCCGTGGCTGTCTTGCATCCAGATGGTTTGTCCCTCCCGGGAGGTTAAGAACTTGATGAATGTCTCCGCGGCCTGTTTTTGAGCGGGTGTGGACTTGGAGAAGATCCCGAGATATCCGCCGAACGACGCCGTGTCGTGATTGACATTACCCGGCAAGGGCGCAACCCCGATGGGGAACTTTTTGCCAACAGCCTGGGCGAGATAGGGGTAGAAGGCTGAGGTGCCCTCCAAAATGGAGCTGCTGCCGTTGGCAAAATCGGTCTGCGATCCGTACCCTTGGGTTAAAATGGCGGAGCCGTTTTTCACCATGTTGGACCATAGCGTCAAGGCTTTGGCGGCCGCACCGATGGGTCTAAACACTGACGGGTTGGGCTGTAAATTGGGCTTGACAAACGATCCGCCGCCCTGTGCGACAAAGGCCCGAAAGGGGTAGGTGTGGACCAGGGTGATGGCAAAGGCATGGCGACCATGCGTCGAGAGTTTCTTGGCGTCGGCCGCAAACGCCGCCCAGGTCGTGGGGGGCGACTTAATGCCGGCCTGGCGGAATTGGGCCGCATTATAGTACATGATGGCGGCACTCACGTTAAAAGGCATGGCATACTGTCCGCCGTTGAACTGGCCGGCATTGAGGAGATGTGTGTAGAACGGCTTTAAGGAAAACCCGGCCCGGCTATGAATAAACGGGGTCAAATTCACGAGGCTCTTGGTCTTGACAAATCCGGCCGCCCAGTTGGGGTTCATCTGGGAGATGGTTGGGGGATTGCCCCCAACCAGCGAGGCTAAGAGCTTGGGTTCTAATGCGGCGTCATTGGGGACCACCACGTCTTGAATGTGAATGTTTGGATGGGTCTTTCCGAATGCGGCCATGACCCGGTTTAAGGCCACTTCGTAGGGTCCGGTCATTTCGTTCCAAAACGTGATGGTGACCTTATGCGGGGCTGCCTCGGGCCGTGGTGCCGCTAAGGCGGCACTGGATAGAACTAGGGCCATCATGCTGGCCGACAGGGCCACGGACATGAGCTTGGTCGTGCTGTTCATAAATATCCTCCTTTATCTATCGCGATTATCTATCGCGATCGACTATCCTTTGATGCCGGTGCGACTCACCGATTCCACAATGCTTCTCTGAGCGAAAGCGTAAAGAATCAGCACCGGCAGGGCGGTAAACGCAGCCGCGGCCGACAGCATCGTCCAGTCGGTGCCATTGGCCGTGGACAGGAGATTGGCCAATCCCACCTGAATGGGCTGCTTGGCCGGGCCTTGGGTGACAATCAGGGGCCACAAAAAGGCGTTCCAGCTCAGCAAGAATACATAGATGCTCACCGTGGCCAGTGCCGGCTTGAGATTGGGCAGGACGACCGACCAGAGATACCGGAAATTGCTGGTGCCGTCGATGCGAGCGGCATCCCAGAGTTCTTTGGGGAGCGAGCGCATAAACTGCATCAACAAGAAGACCGAGAACCCATTGGCGGCAAAGGGGATGATTTGGGCTGCATAGCTGTTGAACCATCCCAAATGCTTAATAATGAGATAGTCGGGGATGATGATGGAATAAAAGGGCACCATCATCGTGGCCAAAATCACCACGAAAATAATGCCGGTGGCTCGACTGGGCAGGAATACCAGACCATAGGCAGCTAGGGATGCGGTGATGAGCACAAAAAGTGTGGTGATAACCCCGATGCCGACGGAGTTCATGAGGTAGTGCACCCAGGGCCCGGCTTGCCAAGCGGCCTGGTAGTTGTGCCAGGTGCCGTTGGGCCAAAGTGCCCCAGGAAAAGAGTAAGCGCGTGCGGACGATTCCAAGGAGGTCGCGAAAATCCACCAGACGGGAAAGACGGCGCCTAACAGCACCAGGCTGAGGATGATATAGATGATGAGTTTCCCGCTCCGGGTCATGACTTAGCCTCCATACTGGATCGACCGTCTGGACACCCAAAACTGCAGCCCGGTCAGCGTCAAGATAAGGATAAAGAAGATGACCGCGGCGGCGGATGCCGGACCGAAATTGAAGAACTTGAATGCTGTTTCATAGATGTAGTAGGTAAGGGTGGTGGTCCCGTTTAAAGGGCCGCCCCCGGTGAGGGCATAGATTTGGGTAAAGCTTTGAAACGCATTAATAGTATTGATGACCACCACAAAGAGCGTGGTGGGAGTTAAGAGCGGCCAGGTGATTTTGAAGAACTGCTGCCAACTGTTGGCGCCATCGACCTCGGCGGCTTCAAAGAGATCGGGGGGGATATTGGTGAGGCCCGCCATAAAGAGAAGCAGCGTAAAGCCGAAGGAAAACCAAATGGTGAAGATGATGAGCGCGAGCAGCGCCAAATTCGGCTCAGCAAGCCAATTAATGCTGCCACTTCCCCCGAGCGCGTGAATAAAGCGGTCCAGCACGCCGAGCGGGGACTGATAGATCCAGAGCCAAATCGTCGAGGTAGCCACAACCGGCAGGACATAGGGCAGAAAGTACAGGGATCGAAACAGCCCGACCGCGCGAATGCCCCGATACAGTAAAACCGCCAATATCAAGGAGATGAGGCTCCCGATGACTACAACCGCACTGACGAATTCCAGCGTGACGCGGATAGATTGCCAGAACACCGGGTCCGAGAAGACCAGATGATATTGACTGAGTCCAGCCCATTTGGGGTCGGTGCCGTACGTCCAGGAAAAAAGGCTGAAGAGCACTACGAGCAGCATGGGCATGATCCAGAACACCAGCAAGATGGCTAACGCCGGCGCCAAGTACCAGAGATTCATCAGATGCTGTAAGGTCTTTTGGTGTGTGTTCTGACGCCGTTTGCCCATCAGTGGGGTTCTGGTTAAAGAGGCCATTAGTCTGACGCCCTCCCTGGCGATGCCTGGCGCATCACGGAATACGACACGAAGCCTTCCCGGTGGTAACCGAGACTATAGATGATGGGTTTGTTGAAGGCCGTGTGAGCCACCTGCGTCAGGAGCAACACCGCATCGTGGGGTTGGACGCCCAGGGCCTGGGCGGCCGCATCGGGAATTCTCGACAGAGCCACCTGAGTGATGGCAAAGGCCACGTCGACGCCGCTGTTATGAAGCGCCACCATCATGCGGTCGGAAAACCGGTCAAGATTGACCGGGATACCTTCAATCTCCTTTGCCAGGTAGTCCACGAGAAACACCGCTGGCTCGTCATCGGCATAGACCGTCCTTGAGACCCGATAACCCCGAGCTTCCTCTTCGAGACAGAGCGCTTTTGTGACAAAGTCAGGGAGTACGAGCGCCGTCTTTTCCACATTGCGAACTTCGGCACGGTAGCCGTTTTGCTCGACGATGTCGGCAACACTGCATAAATCGTGCAACGACGCCCGCAATCGGGGGCGTGCGGCCGCCACAAAAGTTCCTTTACCATGACGGCGGCTGATCAGACCCTCTTGCTCCAGGGCGATGAGCGCGGATCGGATGGTGGGACGGCTTACCCCCAGCATTTGGGCCAACCCTTCTTCGGAGGGCAATTGCTGACCCGGCTCAGCCTGTTCAATCATGGTGGTGATTCGCGTACGGATAGTATCTACCAGCAACATCCCTACACCTCAATAGGTAAGACGTCTTACCTTTATATTGTAATAGAGGCGGAATCTAATTCCAACTATTTGCCCCATTTATTTTGATAAAGATTTTCTAAAGAAGGTGGGGTGCGTTGGACTTCGTTTTGTGGGACCGATCGGATTTGGGCAGTCTGACCTGAAACCCCCAGGTTTTTTGCCAAAACCACTCTCCGGGGTTGAAAACCGAAACCGGCCGGCTCCGTCAGGGAGAACCGCTACGAGAGCCGCAATCATGGATTGAGGGTTAATGTGGGGGCGCAAACTCCTCCGGGACGATCCGCACGCACCTCCGGTAGGTCCGGGAATACGGTATATCCGCACCGTTTACCTGACCGAACGCCGGGAGAATAGCTACTGGCTTTTGGGGCAGGCGGTGGCGCTGACTACCTCGAAGCGTCCAAGTTCCCACCCGATTGATCGGCCTTCTTGGCTCTGTATAAAGCCGCGTCGGCATGCCGCAGCAATTCCTCCTCATTGGTGCCTTGGTCTGGGCAGACTACAATGCCTGCCGATGCTGACACGAAGAGCTCGACGTCCCACGGTATTGGATGGCGAATGGCTTCCAGCACCTGATTGGTAATGATGCGCGCTTGCGACCCGCCGGCTTCCGTCAGAATCAGCGCGAATTCATCGCCACCGGTCCTAGCCACGGTGTGGTTGTGTGGGAGTGTCCGAACCATCCGCCGGGCGACCTCTTGGAGGACTTCGTCACCCGCAATATGGCCATACGTGTCGTTGATCTGCTTGAAATTGTCCAGATCCAGCAGCACCAGGGAAAGCGGATGATGTGAGTGCATGGCGTCCTCAATCCCCTTCGCCAGACGCATATGAAATAATCGACGATTTGGAACCTCAGTCAAATAGTCGTAGTAGGCCAAAAAGTGATTTTCTTGATCGAGTTGATCCTTCTCGATAATCAGACCGCTCACTCGCGCGTACTGTTCAATAATTTTGAATTCCCCAGGGGATAGCGCGCGGCCCGGGGGGAAGTTCAGGCCCAGCCATCCGACCGGGCGATCTTTGGTATTCCTAATGGAAACCCAATCGATGGGCGTGATCCCGTCGTCCCTCAAGCGTTGCTCCCATTCCTGAATTGTCACACTCCCCGGCATGTTGTCTAAAGAACTCGCTCCTTGCGGCAAGCCGATATCCGTAGCCAGAGTCAACAAACCGGCGTCCTCGGTTTCGTGTCGCGCAATCCAGATTCCTGCGAAGCACTCGGTAAAGCGCGCCGCCAACGCCCGAAGCACTAGGGCTAACGTATCGGCCATGGGCGCGCCCGTGACGAGTGCGTTCATGATCTTGATTTGTCCCTGGACAGCCTCAAGTGATAGGCTTAGGGTGCGGTCATCCGACACGGGAACTCACCGAATGCCCGCGGGAAGCCCGCCCGCCGGGCTTTAGCTCTGGGGAGGACAGCAAGCTTCCGCCGCTAGGCGGAAACGGGGTTTTGCTCATAGGTCCATCCTCCGTTCCGTTGTGCACAATGAGACAGTATTTGTACGAAATCCCCCTGGGCAATCCGACGTCCTTGCACCGAGATGTCAAAGGAGCCATTGGCCCGCACCAGCACCCGGACCGTCCATGTCCCGGCGTACTTTCCTTTCGGCACCACCGCACGGATGAGGTCTCCCGTCTGAAATCCAAAATGGACTTTCTGCCGCGATCGATGGCGGATGGGAAATCCATCTTTGTCCGCACCACACATTTGACGGGCGCCCCGGCCTTGAGCGGTCCACATCTGCACAGTGGCGGGGAGATGGATGAAGTGCTCCGGCGTGCTTTCCCCGACGCATAGCGCGTCGAAGCGGTGCTCCTCGGAGGAGCCATAACCGAGGCGCTCGGTGCGGCTGCCCGGTCCCCCTTTTACCGGGAGCCCTGTGGCCTTAAGTTGCTCATACAACCGCCACCGGGTGGCGTTCATGATGGCGGCATTCTTGAGCGGCTTTCGGGCTTGCGCCTGGATGTCCAGATGTCCGAATTCCGCCGCCGCCCGATTGTTCTTGGTGAGATTGCAAGGTTCGCACGCCAAGGCCAGATTGCTGACCCGGTTGCTTCCCCCAGGACTTTTGGTTACGATGTGTTCCACCTGAAGCGACACACCGGCGGCTGCGCAGTACACACACGTCCGTGCCCACTTCTTCAGCAGGTATTCCCGCACTTCGTAAACCAACAAAGTGCCTTGCTGATACTCCACCCCGAAGATTTCGAGTTTCTGCGTGTCAAACCGGACGTGTTCCACACTGAGATCCGTGATGCGGATGGTCGCCAGAGCATGGAGCGTCTGGTCTATTCGGGCTTCCAAGCTCGGGGGCAACCAGCCCTCTTTCCGCTTGCGGTTCTGAAAGCGGGGTTTTCGATAACGAGTCTTTCGATGGCGGCGTCCTCGCCGTTTATCCATGCGGGCTTTAACATCCGCTTTGTGGACGATCTCTCCCAAGAAAATGATTTGGGGACCTTTGGCTCCTTCCAAAATAACGGCCACTCCCGTGGTCTTGCTTCCCGGATCGAACTTGGCTCGAAGCGGCTGGAAGGCGGACTCGTCTGCTGTGCGATCCTTCAGCCGGATGGTGAACGGAGCGATCTTGTGGATGACCGCCCGTCCGCGTTTCTCGGGACACGGCATTAAGGGTTTCTTGTGTTTATTGAGTACAAATACCATCGTAAAACGTCCTTTCTCCTACGGAACTCGTGACGTTTTTTGCGAAAAATCTCTCGCCGCTCAGGTTCCCTGGGGTCGTATCATCCCTGTGCACCGCTCGCAACACCCCCTGCTGGCTTTTAACGGAGGACCGCAGCGGGGACTGGAGAAGCATCCCCTGGTGTGCACCGAACGAACGGCGCTACTTGCTCCTGAGATCCCAGCGGCTCGGGCTGGTCATAGCGCCGACTGTCCGGCTAAACCCAAAAGCTGTCGGGGAGGGTTCCCGACAAGTCCCCAGCTTAGCCGTGGGGTCTATGACAATGACAAACAATATGGCTCCAATATATCAACAGGGCGGGAGCACGGGCAAGCAAATACCGTGGAGCCCCCTTGGAATTATGTCTGTAGATCGAATCGTTGCGACCCCAAAAAATCTCTGGCCGTGGGTGAACTTTAGGGAGGTCAGGCGGTTTAAGTGTGGCGGAACGGCGCTAACATGTCGTGTATTATCAACATTATCCCGTTATTAATGGGAATTATCAGGGAAAACCAACGAATTGCGAGGACACAGAAATATGCATTGACTTTTGATAAAATGGGGGTGATAATGAATCGAAACGATTCGACTTGTGGAGGTTCTATGGCTACCATTCGGGATGTCGCGCGACTGGCCAATGTATCGGTGTCGACGGTGTCGCTGGCATTTTCTCAGCCGCATCGTGTGTCGGAGAGCACGCGCCTTCGCGTGCAAGAAGCGGTGGAACGCTTGGAATACCGTCCCAACGGAACGGCCCGGGACTTGCGGGTGAGAAAGACCAATACCATTGGGGTGTTGTTGCATAACCTGAGTGGGCCGTTTTATTCCGAACTGATTCGGGGCGTTGAGGAAGTAGCCGATCGATTAGGGTTGACCACCATCGCGGCTGGGTGTTCAGGCTATGAAGGACAAGGCTCGGTCAGGTTGTTGCATGAAGCCCGGGTCGATGGCGCGATTGTGCTGGACCCCAGTATCAAATCAGGCGATCTCCTGCGTTATGCGCAGGAATCGCTGCCCATCGTGGTGTTGGATCGCCCACTGTCGCGGGACTTTCAATCCGACTACATCAGTGCGGTCGCGGCGGACCACGAATTGGGAGGGTTTTTGGCGGGTAATCACCTCTTGGATCAAGGATTTCGTCGGTTTGCGGTGATTGCCGGCCCAGTCGAGTCTGAGGATAGCCGACTTCGCCACCTGGGGTTCTTTCGGGCGCTTCGGGCTGCCGACATTGATACGGTGACGATTCCCGTGATTCACAGCGACTTCACCGAACTCGGGGGGATGCGGGCCATGGGCACCCTCTTGGAGCAAGGCTGGACTCTGGATGCTGTCTTTGTAGCCAATGATGAAATGGCTATTGGGGCGTTGCAAGTGTTGGAAGAGCACCACGTGATGGTTCCGCACGACATCGCGGTGATGGGGTTTGATGACATCCGCTTGGCGCGTTATGTGACCCCTTCGCTATCGACGATTCATCAGCCGATGTATGAACTCGGGCAGGCTGCCATGAAAAAGTTGGAAGGCGCATTGAACGGCACGTCGACTGGCGGGCTTGAAATCCTCCCGGTGACCTTGGTGCCGCGCTCTTCCACGCTAGCCTTATTAGCCTCAGAGGAGGATCGCGCGCATGGCTCTTGAGATGAAAAACCGGGCGTTTTGGCTAGACGGTCGTCCCCATTTCTTTTATGGCGGCGAAATGCATTATTTTCGGCTGCCACCTTCGCAGTGGGCTGACCAATTGCGGAGAATTCGCGAGATGGGGATCACGACGGTGAGTACCTATGTGCCCTGGCTTTGGCACGAACCGCAATCCCAAGCGTTTGACTTTACGGGGCAAACCCATCCGCAGCGCAATCTGACCGTGTTCTTGTCACTGGCTTGGGAGGCTGGCTTGACAGTCTTTATCAGACCGGGCCCTTATGTTATGGCGGAACTCCGGCAAGAGGGCATACCCGCTTGGTTTCAAGCGGACTTTCCTGAGGCCATGGCCCAGGGTTCCGATGGGGAGCCTCACCCGACGGGCTTGGTGTCGTATTTGCACCCGGCTTTTTTGGGCCGCGTCGATAATTGGTACGCGCATTTGGCCGGCGCCATCCGGCCCTATTTTTCGGGGTCCGGGGGGCCCATTGTCATGACTCAGGTCGACAATGAAATCGGCATGTTGCATTGGGTCAGCGGTATGCGGGATCACCATCCGCTGGTCCAAGATCGCTACCAAGAATTTTGCCGAGCCACTCAAGCGGATCCGGCATCATATTGGACCTGGGGCCAATTTTGGCGCACCTATCGGGCGGAGTATGCGGAGCACCTCACCACCCTGGCGCAAGCGCACGGATTCCCAGGTCCGTACGTGGTTAACGTGCATGGGTTTCGCGACTATTCATTTTACAGCCGCGGGGTGGACTATCCGATTGGGTTGTCGCAGTTGTCCTGGGTATCGACCAGTTCTAAAAGAGTGCTGGGAGGAGATTTTTATCCCGGGCACGTGACCTACGACAACTTTCACGACTTGGTCCTCGCAACCCTTTACACGCAAAGTGTGAACCACGGGGATGCGGCAACTTTCTCCCCGGAATTTCAGGCCGGCCGATTTCAAGATCGTCCCCACCTCAATGCGTCGGACTTGGAGCTTTCGGCCCGGGTCAGCATGGCGAGCGGCCTTAACGGGATTAACTGGTATATGCTGTCCAGTGGTGAAAACCCGGACAACATTGGGGTATTTGGCAAGGATCACAACTGGCAGGCACCGGTGGGGCTCAAAGGCGAATATCGCCCATCGGCCAAAGTGGTGGAGCATCTGGGGACGCTTTTGAAAAGCTATGGGGCAAGCCTGGTGCAAAGCCAGGTCCAACCCGACATTCACATTGGATTTTATTCGGCGTATTACATGACGGAAGAGGCTGAGAGGCATGGGAAATCAGGCCCCGTGATTGAACGCATCGTCCGCCAACGTGAAACGCTGCATTTCGATGGGATTTATCGGATCCTGGTGGCTGCCAATGTGCAGGTGCAAGCCCTCTGGATTGATGGGCCGACCAATCTGTTAGACCCCTTTATCTGTCCCAGCCTATGGATCGCCACGACACGGTATATGGATGCCGACTCTCAGGAACGGTTGGCGCAATATGTGGAGTCGGGCGGGATTTTGATCATGGGTCCCGAAATTCCGGACCAGGACTTGAATGCAGAACCCTGCCGGATCCTCTTGGAAGCTTTGAACTTGTCCCAACCGACCTCGGCCGGTCATCGCGGGACGGCCGACATTGGTTCATGGCGTTCGGTATATTGCCCCCAGTACGCCACTTTTCCGGATAACCTGTCTCAAAGCGTCTGGGGGCGGCTGTCGCCTGGCGGCGATGTGTTAATTTTTGGCCATGCGGTTGGCCAAGGTCGGGTGGTGGTCGTGGGAGTGGGCTGGCCTAGCCTTTATGACGGTTATCACGGGATGATCCGGGAATTGCTGGCGGCGATAACCGCAAGGCCTTTAACCTTAATGAGCGAGGACCCCTCGATCCACGCGCTGGTCCGCCAAGGGCCGTCCGGGAACTTTTTGTTCGCCCATAATTTTTCCGAAACCGCTTTGGATACTCATGTCACCTTTTCGATCGATGCTGATCAGACCCTTACCTGGCCGCTGTCCATTGAAGCGCGCCAGGGATTAATGCTGCCGTTTGGGGGGGTAGAACTGCCCCAAAGCCGTGTTCTGGTGGAATTTACGACAGCGGAAATCAGTCAGGGAGAGGAGATGAGCTTATGGATTCACCGGTCTTGCCGTGCCGGATATGCGGTGTTGCAAAGCCTTGGGCCTGGCGAACCCGCAGTGGCTATCCGGAGCGGCGCCGGGAGTGTGTCGGTGAACGGTGATCGCGTGACGGTTGTCTGGGATCACGCTCAGAAACCGGACCCTATTTCTTTAACCTGTCTGAGTGATGAGTTGCCGGCCCGAGGATTGGGAACGGTGCCCGTGCAAACTTCTTATCAAAAAAAGGAGGACTATTAGATGAAACGGCTACACTTTGGATTGGCCGCCGCAGCAATGTCGGCAGCGACTCTCGTCACATTGGCGGGCTGTGGCACGGCTCCCTCGAAGACGTCCGCGGCGCCGAACGTGCCGCTCACGGTTATTCCGGGATTAAACGGGGCATTTGCCGATAATTTCAACCCATACTCGTCGAGTGCGCTTAGCGGCACGTTGGGATTGATTTATCAGCCCTTGTTCTACTTCAATTTGGTCGGGCCGCAAGTCTACGGCCTTATAGGTAAGTCCTATCACTGGAGCCAGGGCAACCGAATGTTGACCGTGACTCTGCGCCCGCACGTGAAATGGTCCAACGGAAGCCCTGTGACGGTCAGCGACGTGTTATACAGTTACGACATCTTGAAAAAGTACCCGAGCCTCGATACCAGTGGAATATGGAGCCACCTGAGCTCCGTGAGTGCTAAGGGCACCAATCAAGTGGTATTTAAATTTCGCCACGCTGATGTCCCCTACGGTAACTTCGTGATGGGGGACGTCTATATTGTACCCCAGAGCATCTGGAGCAAATTCTCCAATCCTGCCAAGGTGACTAATACCAAACCGGTCGGCACCGGGCCGTACACGGTCCATTCGTTTGCGACCCAGGCCTACACCTATGTGGCCAACCCGCATTACTGGGGCGGCAAGCCTAAAGTGCATGAGCTGAAGTACCTAGACTACAGCAGCGGACACAGCGCCGAACTGGCCTTGGCCGCGGGGGGAGTCGATTGGACCGACCTGTTCTTCCCGAATATCCAGAAAGTCTATGTCAGCAAGGCGCCGAAATACCATCACTATTGGTTTTCCGCCGGGGGCACCAACATGTTGTACCCCAACCTGAAAAATCCGATTCTCTCCAAGCTTGCGGTTCGCCAGGCGATTAGCGACGCGATTAACCGAACCAAATTGGATAAAGTCGGGGAGTATGGCTACGAAGCACCGGCCACGCCGACCGGGTTGGTTCTGCCTCCGCAAAAATCCTGGATTGCGCCGAACTTGGCCAAACAGTACCGTCAATTTACCTATAGTCCCCAAAAGGCGATTAGTACGTTGAAAGCGGCGGGATTCAAGCGCAACGCCCAAGGGGTGTTCACGACACCGAGCGGCAAACCCTTGTCCTTTACTCTGGAGGTCGTGTCGGGGTGGCCCGACTGGGACGCTGACTGCGCTTTGATGGCAAGCGAATTGAAAAAAGTCGGGATTAACGTGACGGTGCGGCAGCTAAGCTTTGGGGCCTACTACTCCAACATTACCACCGGCCATTATCAACTGGCGATGTCCTGGAGCGGCAATGGGGCGACCCCCTACTACTTGTATCAAGCCTTGTTGCAACCCAAAAACGCCGGGAATTTCGAGGGGTGGTCTAACGCCCAAACCAATGCGGCGCTGACCCAGTACCGTCGCACCAGCAATGTGGCAATTCAGCATCAGGCCATCGATACCTTGGAAAAGATTGTCGCGAAAAAACTTCCGGCGATTCCGCTGGTATACGGCGCCACCTGGTACGAATATAGCACGAAGCGCTTCACGGGCTGGCCCACCGCACAAAACCCCTACGCACAACCGGCGCCATACAACTATCCGGCCGAGGGGATTGTCCTTTCACACTTGAAGCCGCGGACATAAGATAGGAGGGCTCTCGCATGCGCTTTGTCGGGCAACGTTTAGGCTTTCTGGTGCTGTCCTTATGGGCGGCGGCCACGATAAACTTTGTATTGCCGCGGCTGATGCCAGGCAATCCGGCCGTTCTGATGATTGGGCGGTTCAAAGGCCAATTGAGTGCACGTGCCCTCCATGCGCTGAAATTACAGTTTGGGATTACGCATCAGCCGCTGTGGCACCAATATCTGATTTACCTGGGCAATTTGGTGCACGGCAACTGGGGATTATCGCTTACCTACTATCCGGTCCCGGTGTCTCGCATCATCGCGGAAAGTCTGCCCTGGACATTGGGACTGGTGGGGGTATCGACGATGCTTAGTGTTCTCATCGGGCTGGTGCTGGGTGTGTATACGGCCTGGCACCGAGGGGGCAGCTGGGACTCGGTCTTGCCCACCATGGCCACCTTTACGGCCGCCATCCCCTATTTTTGGCTGGGTACTCTGCTCTTGTTTGTGCTGGGATACTTGTGGCACTGGTTTCCTTTGGCGCATTCCTATTCCACCAGCCTGGCCCCGAGCTTGACCTGGGCTTTCGCTGTCAGCGTGCTATACCATGCGCTGTTGCCAGCGCTGACCATTGTCGTGAGCTCCATGGGCGGGTGGCTCTTAGGCATGCGCAACAATATGATTCAAACCCTGGGGGAGGATTACGTGATGTTCGGTGAAGCCCGGGGACTGTCGGATCGGCGTTTGATGGTGCATTATGCGGCACGCAATGCGGTTTTACCCAGCATGACCGGATTCGGAATGGCCATGGGGTTTGTCGTCGGCGGAGCGCTTTTGACCGAGATTGTGTTTTCATATCCCGGGGTCGGCTATCAATTATTGGCGGCCGTCCAAAATGAAGACTACCCGTTGATGCAAGGCATTTTCCTGATTATCGCGTTTTCGGTGTTGGTCACGAACTTTTTTGTGGAGATTCTCTATGGCCGGCTTGATCCCCGGACCCGAGGCGGTGATGCGCAGTGAGTACCCCCTTGGGATCTTCCATGACCACATCGCACCCGACGTATGCCCCAAAACATCAGCCCCGCTGGCAGGTCTGGATGGATATCGTCCGCCGGGACAAGCGGCCGGTGTGGGGATTGGCTATTATATTATTCTTTGTAGGTTTAGCGGTATTCGCGCCGGTTTTCACCCCCTACTCGCCGACAGCGACGGCGTTTACCCCGATGATGGGGCCAAGCGCGCGCCATTGGCTCGGGACCACCGCGAGCGGCCAGGACGTCTGGTCCCAATTTGTTTACGGAGGACGGATCTCGCTATCGGTGGGGTTCGCTTCGGGATTTATTGCGACGGTCTTGGCGGTTGCCTTGGGGATGCTGCCCGCGTATTTGGGGGGCTGGGTTGACACCCTGATGGCGACGGTGACCAATATTATGCTAGTCATCCCGGGATTGCCGCTTCTCATTGTGATCACGGCGTATGTGCATCAAGCCGGTCCCCTAACCATCGCGATCGTGATTGGATTAACGGGCTGGGCCTGGGGGGCGCGGATTCTCCGGTCTCAGACGCTGACACTGTCGCGTAGAGACTTTGTGACTGCGTCGCGCTTGGCGGGGGAAAGCCGATGGCGGGTGTTGGTGGCCGAAATTCTGCCCAATATGCTGTCTTTAGTGGTTGCGAATTTGGTGTTTGCGACTATCGGGGCTATCTTAGCCGAGGCCAGTCTTGAGTTTTTGGGGTTAGGCAATCCGAGTGCGGTGACCTGGGGCACCATGCTGTTTTGGGCCAATTCGGGAGGGGCGTTGCTGAGCGGGGCCTGGTGGTGGATTGTTCCTCCGGGGCTGGCCATTGCTCTGGTGGGATTGGGTCTGGCGTTAGTGAACTTCGGCGTGGACCAGCTGTCCAATCCGCGGCTGCGTCTGAGCCGGGTGCGGCCTTCCAAGGCGGACAAAGGAGCTGTACGATGACGGCAGCCCTTTCAATCGAGCATCTGAATGTGTCATATCGCACTCCCGGCGGCTTGGTGTCTATCCTGAAGGACATCTCGCTCACGCTCTATCATGACGAAATTCTTGGTGTCGTGGGAGAGTCGGGGAGCGGCAAATCCACTCTGGCCCAAGCTATCATGCGCTTGTTGAAGCCCAACACGGCAAAGGTTAGCGGCCGGGTCATGATCGGCCGCAAGGATCTGTACGCGCTATCCTCCAAGGAGCTCCGGGCGCTGCGCTGGAAAGATGTGGCCATGGTGTTCCAAAGCTCGATGAACGCGTTGAACCCGGTGATTTCCATTCAGGCGCATTTTTTCGATACGTTGTTGGCCCATCGGCCTCATTTGACGCCCCAAGAGGTTGAGCAGCGCACGCAGTATTTGCTGCAACAGGTTCGCCTGAACCCTGAGATTGCCCGAAACTATCCGCACGAGCTCTCTGGAGGCATGCGCCAGCGGGTGGCCATTGCGTTGGCGTTGGCTCTGGATCCGGAAATTTTAATCATGGACGAGCCCACCACGGCGCTTGACGTGGTGGTGCAGCGGTCGATTCTTAACGAAATCGCGGCGATTCAGCGGGAACGCCATTTGTCCGTGGTGCTGATTAGTCATGATTTCAGCTTGGTCTCGAGTCTGGCGCATCGCATGGCGATCATGTATGCGGGACAGTTAATGGAAATTACGGAATCCGGCGGGGATGATCCGACATCGGTGCGCCACCATCCGTATACCGAAGGACTTATTGCTGCCATTCCGCAATTGATGGGCGATCAGGTGCACATCCAAGGCATTCCCGGCGAGCCCCCGAACATTGCCGAACTGGGCGCGGGGTGCCCTTTCAACGATCGCTGCCCGAAGCGCCTCGACTTGTGCCAGTCAACGCCATTGCCCGTTCAAACCGCCAAGACGTTTATTCGCTGCCATGCCATGGAGGATCGCGAGGAGGCTGATCATGACGGATAATAGAGTCGTTCGGGCAGAAAATCTTACGATTCGATTTACGCGAAAGAAAATGCCCGACATCGTAGCCGCCAGGTCGGTGACTCTTGAGGTTGGCGAAAAAGAAACGGTGGCGCTGGTGGGAGAGTCGGGAAGCGGTAAAACGACAATGGGGAGGGCTCTGGTCCGACTGTTGCGGCTTAATAGCGGCACGCTGTGGTTTAAGGACCAAAACGTCACGACCATTCGCGGGCAATCATTGCGGCGTTATCATAGTCAAGCCCAGTTGATTTTTCAAGACCCGTTTGGGTCGCTCAACCCCTTTCACACGGTGGAGTACCATTTACAGCGTCCCTTGATGAAATTGCGCGGTCTCTCGCGCCGCGGTGCCCGTGAGGCGGTGTTGGACTTATTGGCGCAAGTGGGACTCACGCCGACGGTAATCTATCGCGGCAAGTATCCGCACGAACTCTCCGGAGGCCAGCGTCAACGGGTGGCCATTGCCCGGGCGTTGGCGGGCGAACCCGCCTTCGTGGTGGCGGATGAGCCGGTGTCCATGCTGGACGTGTCGCTTCGGGCCGAAATCCTGACTCTCTTGGAGTCGCTGCAAGAGCAGCGCCATCTGAGTTATTTGTATATTACTCATGACTTGGCTTCGGCCCGGTATCTGGCGCACCGTATTGCCGTGATGTACGGCGCCACGATTGTCGAGATGGCAGCGGCCGATACGGTGGTGCGTACACCGGCCCATCCGTACACCCGCCTGCTTTTGGCGGCGTCGGTTGGCAGCGGGGCGGTGGCACTGCCGGAGACCCAGTCTCTGGCTCCCGATCTGTCGGCGTCTCGCAGGGGATGCGCGTTTGCGCCCCGATGTCCCCAGGTCATGGACCGCTGCCGGGTGCAGGCACCGAAACTGGTTGACATTGAACCCGGTCATGCTACGGCGTGCTTTTTATATCATGACGGGGAGTCCCGGGAGGATTGATGGGATGAACCCCGTTATCCCCTGGGGTTTGACGGCACGGCCGAAACACCGGAGCGCGCACGGACCATTGCCAGGCCGGCGCATCAACCGCCACATCGTTTGCGGGACAATGAATCGCCCTCGCCGAGAAAGACTGGCGCCTTTCGCTTGACGGCAGGGACTGGCTTGGAGTACCCGGGCGCCCAATGCTGTCAGGTTAAGTAAAACGAGGCATAAGAGATGCCCTATGGTCGTGTGGTGCGATCGCTCGCGAACGGTGAGGGGTGGAATCCCGCGCTAAGGATTCTCAGAATTCTCATGGGGCCGACTCCGGTCTCAACGCAAGAATATTTTTCGTCGTAGGGCTCATGCTCAAAGGAATTTTTGTCGTCGATAGCGAACTGAGTATGATGGACCTCTATCTCCCGCTCATTGAAGAGGCTCCGGCCGTGCCGGAGCGGTTATCCCAGAAACCACCCGGGATGGCGATCGATACGATCGTCGTCAAGGCCTCGCGGCTCAGCGCCCGGATCCAACGGTATCTGTATAGTGCGGACTTTCGGAATCAGGCGCAACGGCGGCCCCAAGCCTTTACGCGCCGCCGAAAAGTGGGACTGGTGGGCGTCGTATCGATTATTCTTAATATGGTTCGGAAGACCACGCAGGTCGAATTGGATGACTCTCTCGAGCGCGTCCATCCGGGAGGTGGGGTCATGACGTATACCAAACAGTCCTTCGCCGAAGCGCGACAAAAATCTCCGACCCGCGGCGTTGACGGGCCTGAATGACGTGTTGATCCACGGCTATTATACGGATGGGGAGATTCCGATTACTGGCGGTGGATGGCAGCGTCATGGAACTCCCCAATACTCCCGCGTTGCGGGAGAAATATGGGGTCGCGAACAATCAGTCCGAGCACGGAGCCCTCGCTCGTGCGCGGTCCTCGAGTCTCTATGATGTGCTTAATGGGTTGGTCATTCACACGGTCCTCGGGCGGGCAATACGATCGGGCCGAACGCGACCTGGCCCAAGAGCATTTGATCGCACTCGGCCGCCTCACCCCCTCGGATACCCCCAATTTGGTGCTCTTCGATCGCGGCTATCCGTCCGCCGACCTCATTTTATGGCTCTTCGCCCATCACATCCGCTTTGTGATGCGGGTCTCGCAGGGGTTTTATTCCGAAATATCTGCGGTGACCGAGTCCGATGCGGTCGTCACCATTCGGATCACTCCAGGCCGCCTTCGTCGCGGAAGACGCCCAGGCCGAGGCCAACGAGCGCCTGCGCCAATCTCCTCAGACCTACAATATCGGGAATACCGGATTAATCGAAACGTTTTGGGGGGTACAATCAAAAATCGGCTGATTCAAGCCCTCCTGGAACCCGATGGGGCGCAACGGGACCAGGTCTTCCAACGCAATCGGTGCGGACCGCTTGGGCCCATTCCGTGAGCCCGTCGGGCGCACGGGTTCTCTTTCAGGCACGACATCGTGTCAAAATCAGACGGTGGATACCTTCTCCCGCTTTCATAGCGAGAAACAGACCGAACACCGCCTGGAAGAAACCCCATTAAACTCACGGGGTGATGAGGCCAATCGAGGAATTAATCATTTTTTTGCTTAACCTGACAGCATTGAGCGGGACACTGGGTGCTCCAACGGCGGCCGACCAGGAAAAGTCGCCGGAAATTCCTCGTCCGGGTGAACAGTGAGCTGCATCGGCTGATGCATGCCGGTGTACTCGCGTAGCAGCGGTATCCCCAGCAGGCACTCCGGGGCTTCAATGGGGACTTTGGATACCTCGGATGCACACCGGCACTGGACACGATTCGGTATCAGGTCTCTTATGCGTGGTATCCAGTGTTGCGACGGCGCAGCCAGCGCAGTCACCAAACCCAAAGTTGGTACTTTAGCCCACGCTGGTTTCGGCTTCCCGGCACCACACTACGCTCACGTCGCACGATGGCAAGATAGTCGGGGAGCCGAATGCGGGAGGAGCAGCCGACAAGGCTGAGAAGCTGGGGGAGTGCAAGTCTCCCCATCACCAGTTGGTCGATTCGGGTGATTAGCATATCCCATGCATGGTG
>JAJZXX010000055.1 GCA_021806205.1 Bacillota bacterium
CGTGGACCTGGTTCTCGATGGTCCAATGCAAGCGAGTTGCGTCCAAGAGGGCTTCGGGGGGGAGTTCAGCCGGGCGGCGGCTGCACAGCCCCACGACGGGTGCCTGCCGGACTTCGCCCGTTTTGAGAATCGTGGTCGTGCGTTCTAACGCAAAGACTTGTTGGAGATGGGGAAAGTTGGCGAACGCATTGAGGGCGGTGCTGGTGCGAATGCGCCGGTGCTCCAGGCGACCGTGGCCCTTATCCCAGGTTTCGACCAGAGGGGGAAAAATCCTCGCGACCGAGCGTTCGACGATCCTCTTGTAACGTGGGCTGATTGCCTTTGGCAATGAGGAGATCGTCCGCGTGTTTGTCCTCGACGAGATAGGTGGCCAGTTCTCGCTGCGTATGCCTCACGTCTGCGGTAACCAAGGTGCCCGTTAAGTCGAGCGAGTCCAACAACGTATACATCGCGGGAAATTCGTTCGATTTCTCATCCACCGCCGTTTGGGCGATCACCCGCGTAGTACCGTGCGACTGACACCAGATGCCGCGCCTTGGTGGTCGCATTCCCAGAGCCCCGGGCCGTTTTGCCATCGCGCGCGCGATGGCGTCGGGGATCCCTTGCTCGGCCATCCAGTCCTCTAAGATGCCATCCAATGCCTCGGCATCACTCCGTTGTACGGTGCGTCGAATGGCCGATTCGCTCAGCGGGATGTACTACCCTTTGAATCGCGCGGCTTGCGGATATCCGGTACCGTCGCCAAGCGGGCCATTAAGCTCCGACGCCCCGTGGCGAGAGATTCAGCGGATAGCATGATGGTGGCACCTCCAGGAATAAACGCCGGCACATCCCATGCCGCCGTGAGCCAGGTCTGGGATTGCGGGACTAAGGGGCGCAACGCCACCCGTTTCACCTGGCCATGCCACTGATCGGTGCCGTGATGACGACCAAACCCCAGGGGTCGTGCCGACGTCCTGCCAGTTGGCCGCCCAATAGATCGTTCAGCGAAAGCGGGACGGGTCGATGAACGTTTCCGCCAACACCACCGGATGACCATGACCGTGCCAAGCCCAAGACTCGGGAGCCGAGATGCAAGACGGTTGCTCTTGCCGTGGGTAAAGACGATTTTACGGCGCATGGTGGTAAATGCGGGCACCAATCAGCCGTTAGATTCTGATTGCTCCATGCATTCAGAGTTTAATCATCTGGACGTCTCGGCGAAAAATTCGCCCCCTAAGCGTGACGTCTATCACAGAATCGTTCCGTAAACTTGACGATGCTAACCCTGGGTCAATAATGAACCACAATCATCAATCAATAACTTAGGGAGGTCGTATGCGATGTCAAACCAAGAAACGGCTGATGCCATGGTGAGCCACCACCATGAAATGGCTCAGACGTTGCAAGAGCGCGTCCAGGAGTTAGGATCCAATACTAACACCTGGTCTTCGGCCCGCGATCACATCGTCGATTATCTGTTAGAGGATGTGCTGCCCCATGCCAAAGCCGAAGAATCCACAATTTATGAAGTAGCACTTCAGTACGAGCCTTTAGTCGCGCTGGTGCAGTCGATGATTTGGGAGCATACAGTTATTTGCGATCTAGCTCACGCATTGAAAGAGGCCACGCATCGCGACGGCGCACTCATGGCAGCTGCCCAAGCCGAAAGACTGTTCGAGGTCCATGCGGAAAAAGAGAATCGCTTCATTATCGCCGATTTGACACCACGACCAGGCGTCAACCTCGATGCCATTCTCGGTGCGATGTGCACGGCCTTAGCCGGATAGCTTGCGCTCTATCCCCGGGGATCCGTTAAACCGATCGGATTAGCCGGTTCGCGCTTGCGGGGCGGTGAGTGACCGACCACGGTCAGAACCCACCCAGGGATTGATAGTGCGGGGCTAGGCATCACCAGGGTCCACCGTTTCATGCGATAAGCGAATCCGAGGAGCCAGATTCTATATGCCATCGTCAGATTTTGCCACAAACCCCGCTGCCGTGATTTGGGAGACCACACGGGCTTGCCGCCATTGCCGCGCCTCGGCCGTGCGGCATCGTGACGTGGGTGAGTTGAACACAAGCGAAGTCACCCACTATATCATTGATTAGCTGGTCGAGAGATGGAGTATCCCGTCTTTGTGCTCACCGGCGGCGACCCGATGGGGCGGGAAGACCTGGTCGAAATCGTCCTCCGCGCTCGCCAAGCAGGACTTCACCCGTCGATTACGCTCAGCGCCATACCCAAAGTCACCTTTTCTATCATCCAAGCATTAAAAGAATCCGGCCTGGGGAATTGGGCGTTCAGGCTAGACGGGTCGAGTCCGGCTATACACGATCGATTTCGCGGGATTCCTGGCGTGTAGCTGACGACCTTTTTTGACCGAAAGTTGATGGTGCCCGGTGTCCAGGATTTGGCGGCCGTGATGTCCACCAGGGTTCGTAAAAATGGGGGTGCGGGGCTCATTCAAGGTGTCATCGCTTAGCCCCATACGGATCCAACGGGTTGCCCCGGTTCCATTCTGGCCAGTCGGACGATGTGCGCCAGGCTCGGCAACGTGCTCAACCCGTGCGGCTTGCCCTGGCGTGTTTATGCCGCGAATTAGGTATCCCATTCGATGGCATGGATGGGAATGCTCCTGGGTCATCCATCCTGTCCACAACGCACAATGGGGTATAGCCGAGATGAAGGGAAGCGTTCCGCATGAATGCAGCGTTTCCAACCGTTCACGGCACTTACGGGCCTTTAGCCGTTATCGATACCTTATTTGGGGGTCTCGCCTGTATCACAGGGTTAGAGCCCTATCTTTGGAAAGAGTGGCCGGTTATTGCGGCCCAGGATATCAATACAAAAAGAGTTATTTCACACCGTGACAGGGGCCGTGCAACAACAGCGCTTTCGAACTCACCCTGGTCTTAGATGAAGCGAAGGCGGAGCGCTGCCATGTGTTTTTCGTCGATGCGGCTCATTTTGTCTTAGAAACCTGGTTGGGCTCCTTGTGGTGTCTGAACGTGTCCTGTTGCGGATGCCCTCCGGGCGTCGACAATTTAATGGGCTCGGCGCATTGCACGCGATCACACACGCGGTGGTCACGGTCACCAACTACACCTCCATCAATAGCGGGAGCGTAGTGACGCTCCTCCATAAACTTGCCGCGCAATTCACCACCCTGCCCATCACCTTGGTTCTAGACAACGCCCGTTATCAACGCAATGCCTACGTAATGGCCGAGGCGGAACGCCTCAAGATTACGTTGCTCTGGCTGCCGACGTACTCCCCTAATCTCAACCTTATCGAACGACTCTGGAAGTTTGTGAAGACTGACGAGCTATGCAGCGAGTACTGGTGGTGTCTGCATGGACGGTACTATCCGAAGTTTGCGCCGTTCAAACAGGTCATGGTCGATTGCTTGGCCGACCCCAGTGGTCGCCATCACGCCAAGCTCCGCACCCTGTTGACACTCAATTCCCAAGTCTTCAAGTCGTCGGCATGAATCATCAAAACGTTACACGTATATCAGCCAGTCCGACTGCGGGTCAGCCGTCACAAGGTCCTGGCTTTGCGAGGCTTGTTCCCCGTTACCCCGCCGTTGGCAGGAAGCCAACCCGCTCCCCCAGGTGCCCCTTAGGTGCATGTCGTAGGTACCAACCCCGGAAGCCTCCGCAGTTCCCTCGCTAACACGGAAAGCGGGATACTGTCTTCTCCACAGAGGGATAAGATCGACGGCTTCGACCCCGTTCGATTTCGGGGCTAAGGATCCTATTGATTCGATTCCGGCCTACACCCTCCCTGTCTACGCTTCCCCGTGCCGGTTACCCGACACGACGCAAGACTCGGTACCGAGCCGCTGGCTAGGCTTTACCCGGGCCGCCATTTCAGGCGGCATGGCTCCTTGAGCTTTCAAGGCGCAACCCTCGCGATCCCGGCGTGTTATCAAAGCCTGGCGATCGGAAAAATCGGGGGCGTCAGGGGAATGTTCAGTGAAGCAGCCTATACGAAATAGATCGTTTGTCCCCCTACAAAGGGCCATTAGACCTTAACCACGGCATACCCGTCCGGGTATGCTTGAACCAAAGAAAGGTGGCACACCCTATGAAAATTGCTATTGTGGGAGGCGTAGCCGGGGGCGCTAGTGCCGCGACCCGCGCCAGACGTCTGGACGAGCACGCGGAGATTACCATTTATGAGAAGGGTCCCTTTGTCTCCTATGCGAATTGTGGACTCCCTTATTATGTGGGCGGTCAAATCGCTGAATCCGAAGAACTGTTCCGAAAATTACATAGGAGCCCTAAATCTCGGGACGGGCATAGCAAAGCTCGCCTAGGCGATCGCCCGGATCGGGGCGCTTAGGCCGGCGCCCATCGGGTCATTGGGCTACGGAAGTGGC
>JAJZXX010000073.1 GCA_021806205.1 Bacillota bacterium
GGAGTGTCCGCAGCACGATTTTGTCGAACGATTGCCGGGATTTGCCGCCGAGAAGGCTCGGAAAACCCTCCGGTTCCAGCGCCACTGCGTGGCGCGGGCCTTAGCGAGCGGGTGCAAACCGGCCGAGGACGCGCTCAAGGCCGAGGGGGCGTCGGTGAGCAATGATACCATCTCGCGTTATATCAAGGCCGTAGCGGCCCAGCAAATTGACACCAATCTCATCCGCAATGACGTCCGCGTCATCGCGGTGGACGACATCTACCTGCGGAAGGGGGACAAGTCGAGTGGATGCACGGTGTTTTTAGACGAAGAAACGCATCGGGTGTTAATCATCGTGCGGGGGACGACCAAGGCCGCCGTCACGGCGGTCCTGAAGTCCTTTCCGGCCGCTACGTTTTTTAGTCGGGATCGGGCCAGTGCGTACTCTGCGGCCGCCGAGCAATACGGCAAAATTCAGGTTGCGGACCGCTTTCACCTCATCGAAAATGCGCACCAAGCGGTGCGGGACGCCTTGATGACCCTCATGCCGGCCACGATCTTTCTCCGAAATGGCGCTGGATGGGTGCCCGCCGACCCGGCTCGCCAGCCGGATCGGGTGGAGCCTGTAAGGGTACCGGACGATCAGATCGAAGATCGGATCCGCCTGGCCCACCTGACCCCCAAACAAGCGAAAAAATACCGCCATACGTTGAAGATCTTGGAGTTGGGGAACCAGGGGCTTCGCAGCGCGGAGATCGCGCAGACCTTAGGCATCGCGCTCAAGGAGCTGCAGTCCCTGCGCCGGTCCGCGGTGGACACCGTCGCCACCGTAGAGGCGAAGATCCATGCCCACATTCAGCAAGCGAATGACGCGCAGCGTCAACGGACTGCCCGGGCGGAAGCCCGACACCCCGAGACTCTCCGGCCGCGGGCGCGGCCGTCGCAGAACTCCATCGTGGAACCCTACCGCGATATCGTGATTCGCGAGATACAACGCGGAGGGAATCACCGAACGATCCATCCGCTTCTCCAACAGCAAGGGTTTGCCGGGAGCGCCAATACGGTCTACCAGTATATCCTCAAGCTTCGCCAGGAAATTCCCGAGGCCCTGCACCCAGTGGCGGTCACCCCGCCGGCAGACCTTCAATTACAGCAGATCGCCCGAAATACGGTGTACAAAGCGGTGCTGAAACGCGCGGCCGACACGCGCCCGACGGAGGCGAAGTCCGAACCGAAAGCGGCCGCTCAGCCGGCGAAGAGTTCCAACAAGCCGCGGCCCCAGTCCCCGTTCAGCGTCCACGCGCGTGCTCTGATGTTCCGCGACGATCCGACCACGGAGTCGACGTCATCGCCGAGCCAGACCAAGGACAAGGAACCAGACTCGGCAAAAAAAAACCAAAAACCTAACTTCCGACGACTTTAAAACCCTCGTGGCCGGTTACCCTATGCTGGAGGTTCTCGTACAGTTTTTGAGCGACTGTTATCACATCTTTGATGCCGCCGACCCGGCGGCATTGGATGCATTCATTCAGCAATACCAAACCTGTGCCATCGACCCCCTCGCCCAATATGCCACCGGACTCCGCAAGGATTATGCGGCCGTGAAACACAGCCTACTTTATCCCGAGATCAGTAATGGCCCCCTCGAAGGCATGAATCGCCGAATAAAAATGCGGCATCGGCGCGGGGGCGGTCGCGCTGGGATAGAACTGCTGAATGCTTACAATGTGCTCGACGCGGCGGATCTGACCGGATAGCTTAGAATCCTCCGATGTGAGAAAGAGCCACCGAGCCTAACACAGCGGAGGTTCTTGTTCATCGGTTGATATTTTTCCATAACAGGGGTTACTTAGGTGTTGGCGCTCATATTTACCCAGGGCTCGGCGCATTGCTTCGGAACCACCTGCCCACTTGTCCTATCCCACACTAAAAACCACGCCACAACCTGAAGAACACTCGATGAGCAAGAGCCACAGCGGACCTTATTTGTCCAGCCCAAAGATATGTTCGTATTTTAAAATTTTAAGTCTCCTAGCGATAGGGATGGCGACGTGGGCCCTTGCCGCCGGGATATCATTTCCCTACCCTATTCCGAGTCGTATTCAAGTGGTCGGCGCCGCCAGTGGGGCCCGGGCCCGGTACCTTGTCAGACTGGTCATGGGGGGACAAAAGTGCACGCACGGTCTCATTTGCTCCCGCTAATCAGGCGACCAGCAACAGCTTTTATGTGGCGTACGATGGGGCTTCCCAAGAAATTTATGTTCCGACCGCGGGTGGCACCACGATCCTCCTGAACCGCAGGACTCTAAAACCGGTGGCGTCATTTCCGTCGCTTGTGGGGGGCCGCGTTGCCCGAGTAACCCCCAATCATGAGATGGTGCTGGAACTATCCACGTCGGCCCTGGTGGCCTATTCGACGGGCTTGCGCCACCAACGTCTGTTTAGCCAATCTGTTGGCGGGAATGCCGTAGCCATTTCGCCAAATGGCCAAGATGCCTTTATTGGCGGCAACATGGATTCCACCGTGACAGAGGTCTCGCTGCCGTCGGGACGTATCGTTCGGACCTTTCCTGTGCGCCAGTCAGGCGATCTGGCTTGGGCCGATGGGCAAGTGTTTTCCGCCAACATTCAAACGGGTGTGCTCACGGCGATTCACCCGAATACGGGAACCATTACGCCAATCGCGACCCCTGAGGTGGATCCGACCTTCAGTTACAAAGACATTTCCCAGGCGACGGCTGGATTCATGCAGCTAGCTGTTTCCCCGCGTCAAGGCTATGTTTATGCCGCGGGCTTTTCCGGACATATTTTAAAATTTTCCGCTCAACGCGATACCTATTTAGGAGAAGTTGCGGTCCATGCCAATCCGAAGGGACCTGATCGGCTCAGCGGGCTAGCGGTTCTCCCTGGGGGGAAGACGGCCCTGGTTACGGTGGAAAATCTTAAAGAAACCGCTCTTGTAAAACTCGGCAGTGGTAAGATTTTGCAGCTTTTGCCCGGTGTCACAAGCAATCGCTGGATCACGGTACGCTGAGATACGAACTGGCATGCGGCACGACACGGGAGAGGAGCAAACGTGGGAGTCTCCAACCGTCAAGACTTCGTCAAAGTAGTGGGATGCATTGAATTGATACGCATTCATCACCAAACTCCTACTGAACTTTTTTCGACCCGTCGGTCATTTTAGTGCCATGCATACTGACCTCGCAACGATCCGCGGCCGGGCGGTGCCGCATTGGACGTCGTCCTTGGAAGTTCGCAATCCGGCCGAAGGAGTGCGATTTGTGGTGTCGTTTGATGGCGACTCATCATCATCTCGGATTTCGCGGGTTAGTGGGCGAATCATTGAGCTAGGTCGCTTGTGTGGAGCAGGAATAGGTGGCCTTCTTAGGATGGACGGTCGCGGCTTGGATGTGCCGACCGCATGATCAGTGGGCGGGGTGGACGCGCGCCCATCAATGGGGGCGCTTGCGGTATGTTGCCAACAATGCTCGCAGCACAGGATTTTCTCCACCCGATGACGAAGGAACCTTCCATTCGTATGACGAAGGCGGCTCTTACGATGCGGTGTCGATTGGAAGCCCAAAAAGAAAGGACCGGCCCGGCAGCGCTGGGACGCGTGGCGCGGCGAACTGAATGAACGGACCAAACGGCTCACGGCGGCCGCCGAAGCCAGAGTCATCGGCTACGGCGGGGTCACCTTGGTCTCCGATGTGACTGGAGGGCCAGAATCCTCTTCGGCCACCGATGTCCAACGATCCCCGGGACAGATCGTCCCCTTGGTGCGTGCACGGGCGGTTCGATTGACGGTCATTACCGCCATCGTGAGAACTATGGCGAGCGCTGGCCAAAGGGCCAAAAGGGTGCGTAGGGCGGGCATCGGGTGGGTTACGGTTTGCACCAGGTCCCATACGATGACATAGCCGCCCATGCGCCCGGTGTTGAGGGCCCATTCTTTTTGGCTGGTTCGGCGAAATTGATCGCTCACCGGGAGTTTTTGAATGGCCTCCAGGGCATGGCTTTCCAAGGGGACCTTAAACGCGGGATAAGTCGCGCCGCTTGATAGCCCCAACGCAAAGACGCCAAGAACCGGGGGGAAAGTCCCAATGGCCAGACCGCCCAGCAAGGCGGCGACGAGAGTCCACGCGGGGTGCCAGGGCCAACGTCCAAAGAGCCAGAAGGCGGCCGTCTGAACGGCGGCTTGGGTGGACAAGTACGCGCCAAGCCACACAGAATTTCCCGTCCGGAAGAACAAGTACAGGCCAGGCAAGAAAAAGAGGACCCCGTCACGTAAGCCTAACAAGGCCATGGTCCAGAGGACTGGACGCCACCCCGACACGTGATCAGACTGCTGGCGTGGTCTAACGACAGCGG
>JAJZXX010000070.1 GCA_021806205.1 Bacillota bacterium
CGGTCAGCCAGCCACCGGACGGCCAGACTCAAGCCGCTATTCGGAAATGTATTAGGATCTTGCGCCAGCTCGACCTCGCCGGCGGTCCGTGTTTTCATACCCATAAGGGATCAGTTCGACATCGCCAAGGAAAGTCCTTTGCGTGACAATTCTGACTTTATTAGCGAAAATCGCTGAGGTGCCAATGTTTACCTGCGGAGACTGAGTTGTATCGTGGCTCCCATCTGAATTCAAGGTGAATCTGCCACGCTGTAGAGTTAAACCAAGCCACCCAGAATAGGCGCTAAGGCCCGTGCCGGGTGTTCCCGGACCAATTCAGACAATCATTCGAGAGGCGCCGCCCTACGGTCCGCATCAGACGGATGCCTCCCGCCTTATTGAGCGCGGTCTAAGACCAATCGATAGCCGTCGGCACCAAAACCTAGGCATCGCTTCACTCGGGAGATCGTGGCCGAGGATGCCCCCGTCGCTTTTTCAACCTCATCGTAGGTTTTGCCCTGGTCGAGCATCCGGGCTACCATCAGCCGCTGCGCAATTGATTTCAGTTCACTGATGGTGAGGATGTCTTCCAAAAAGGCGTAACACTCGTCCTCAGTCTTAAGACTTAACAAGGCCCGAACTAACATGTCGTTTTCTTGATTTTTGAGTTTGACATTCATGGCACCGCGGACAACTCCGCCACCTCCTCCTAGTAGAAGTCTATGCACTCGTGCCACCTGTCCACGAGGCTTAACCTGTGGGCCCAGGTCCCATTTAATGATGGAAAGCAGGCTCGGTACGTGCAACCCGCGGAAAAGGGCCGTCCAGACTGTCTAAATACGAAACACTCCGTTCTAAATCCTCCAAGAATAAGTGGGCCAGATCCATCGAAAAACTGTTACGCACCACGACACGCATGATTAAGGTCTCTTCCATTTTAGGGGGAAGAGGGTAGGCAGGCACTTGCCACCCTCTCTCCCGCATCAAGTGCGAGAGGTCGTGCAGATCCCAATAGTTGTGGGAGCGGCTCTTCATCTTCCAGGCGAACACGGGAATATCTGAACCATTGCTCAAGAGCTCAAACGGACCCATTTTGGCCACTTGGCCCGCTAGATAGCGGGCAACGCTTTGGCAAGTCGCCTGCACCTCTTTATATCCATCAAATCCTAGTCTTAGGAAATTATAGTACTGCAAGAGCACTTGCGCTCCGGGGCGGGAGAAATTCAGGGCAAATGTGGGCATATTTCCACCTAAATACGAAACGTCAAAAATGAGCTCTTTGGGAACAATGCCGGTGCTGCGCCATAAAGCCCATCCCAATCCCGGGTAGACCAGTCCATACTTGTGTCCCGATGTATTAATGGAATAGACCCTCGGGATCCGAAAGTCCCACACTAAATCCGGCTGTAAAAACGGGGCGATGAAACCACCCGATGCACCGTCGACGTGTATGGGAATGTCTAATCCGGTCCGCTCTTGCAAATTATCCAGAGCCTCAGCAATCTCGGCCACTGGTTCATAAGACCCGGTGTAAGTTACCCCGAGCACCGGAACCACCCCAATGGTATTTTCGTCGACTGCTTCCAAAACACCTTGAGGCGTCAGATGGGGGCGATCGGGAGTCACGTCGACATACCGGGGTTCAACCTCAAAGTAGTTGGCAAATTTCTCCCAGACCACTTGGACTGCTGAAGAAAACACGATGTTCGGCTTATCCGTGCTCTTGCCATTTGCCTGCTGTTGCTGCTGCCACCGCCGCTTTAACACCAACCCTCCCAACATGCACGCTTCGGACGACCCGGTCGTGGATACCCCTAGGGCGTCATGGGCATCAGGCGCGTGCCACAAGTTGGCCAAAATACGAATGCAACGGTCTTCAATGGCGGCAGTCTGTGGGTATTCGTCCTTGTCAATCATGTTTTTGTCGGCGGCTTCCGCATACAGACGGCGTGCTTGCGGCTCCATCCAGGTGCCGACAAAAGTCGCTAAGTTGAGCCGGGCATTGCCGTCTAAAGCCAACTCGTCATGCACAATCTGATAAGCGGTATCTGGCAACAAACCTTCGCGACCCAACTTAAATCGAGGCACCCGGTTCTCTCCGCGGCGCGCATAGAGAGGATTAACCTCAATATCACTGGTTCTTGGATGCTTATTGTGCCAACGTGGCATAAATTTCATCTCCCGTGAACAAGACTTTTCATCTGGGGGGTTAAGTTGCAGAGCCCCCGCATCGCCATCATCAATCACTAAGCCCCAGGGTACCATACAATTCCAAATTTGAAGAGAGGGTCGGGTGAGCAGACGTAGATTAAAGCCTCACTCAATCCGACCGTAATATCATGTACAGGGAGCGGCGCGCACATCGTCATTGACACCCCTCCCCACGGCTCAAGCCGTCGACGGGCGGGGGCTCTTCAGTTCACAGCGGTGGCAGGTTCTCGATCCGCTCGAATGCGGCGTCCGGTTCCCGAAACAATGCTGGGTTAACTCGCCCACGCCCCCATGGAGGCGCCAACCGGTGGGAATTTGCGACGGCGCTATCTCTAGGCAAGAAGCGTACCGAGTTCACTCATTCCTTATCTCTTGGGACCTAACACCATTCAGTCCAGCTCATTCTGGCGGGCCAAATGTGACATCAACTGACAGGATGGTCGTCATTGAGACATCCCCCGAACGAGCCCTGTTCGGTACGCTCAATTCCTGTCTTGATGTAGGTTGCGCTTCTAGGCAATCATCCCCTTGCTATTGGCCCCGGATGTTGCTTAAAAGGAAGTGGAGGCGGACCATCTCCAGAATAGTAAACAGATCTCGGAATTCCTGATTTGACAGGCACTAAAGTGACGAAAGCTGGCCCGCGTGGTGAATAAAGACTCGCGCCAAGGCTTTAGTGCGCGAGCCTGAGAAACTAGCCAAGTCCATTAAACCTATCAGGCGGCGTCATTAGACCATCACGCCTGCAACATTCTTCGTCTTTACGCCGAATTCGAGACGAGACGCAACCGTTTCTACGCAATATCGACGAGAAAGGCCGAGCAGGCTTAACCGCCCGAGCTGCCACCACCCCCGGATGAACCACCAGACGAACTTCCCCCTTTCGACGAGCCTGTCGCGGACGTGCCGCCACTTGAGGACCCGGCTCCGCTGGAAGAACCCCCAGACGATGAAGATCCACCCGAACTAGAGGAAGAGGAACTCGAAGTGGCCATTTTCATGAGCGACTCTTTGACCGCTTGATTAATGGTCATTGTGACGGGGGACGACGTCATCGCCACGGCCACCTGCGCTTCTAATTCCTTTCTAAACGTGGGGCTGGATACGACCATCGTAAGCGTTTTTTCCAAGATGCTTTGGCCGGCTGGCGTCATAAGGGCTTGGTCTAGCTGAGCGGATGAAATAGTCTCGGCCAGCATTCTCTGCATGCGGGGCGTTTGAATCTCGTCACGCACCGCCTTTTGGATTTCCATCGACGGAACTCCACCCGCCGACGAAGACGACCCGCTTGATGAGGACCCGGAACCACCACCCCCGGCAGATCCACCGCCCGACGATCCACCATCCGGGGACGAACCACTTCCCGAGGATGTCCCCCCGTGACTAGATGACGTAGCACCATGGGACGGCGAACCCATACTGATACTGCACCCGCCGAGTAACACGACGCTGCACGTGGCAGCGGCAACCCCTGTCCAGCGCATCATCCCACCCCCGAAGAATCTCTTTGACGAGGATTCCCCAAGGCACTTCACCCTACAGATCCAATTCATTCCACCTCTGTCCTGGTTTTCTTCGCTGAAGGATGTGTCCTAATACCGCTTTCCAACCGGTCTTTACAGTTGCAATACCACCGTTAAACCCTGAAATATCTGTGGATACCAACGACCGCAGATTTTGGGAGGCGCATCCAGCGTCTTATAAATGAGCCATCTTTCGAGTGGCAGCTTTGGCGCTATGACAACAAATCTTGGGACGACCTATCGACCGCAACTCCCAAACCGTCTGGCAGGGACTCGGGAATGACACGACGGATTAGACTGTATCCGGCGCTGCGATTACGCAGAGCCATGCTGAGTTCGATGTTACGTCTCACAGAGCCACGACGTGCGAACTCCTCTTGCACGAAATCATCCAATTCCCATACTTTGCGTCCCCGTCATCCAAATATATTGTCCACGGTGGCGATAGGAATGGATCGCTTAGTTGATCGGCGATACGTTATGGAGAAGAGCCTCGGGTACGCGAGTGAGAAGCAGGTCAGATTCGCCCTCCTTTCCAATCAGCCCGACAGGCGAATTTTTTTGGCGCCTAAAAACGCGACTGTTCAGATGATAGTCTTTTAAAGGGTCGACGCGCCTCAACCGGGAAGGGATACGGCTACCACTGAGCATTATTATCCAGGGGTGCGAAATATGAATGACAATCGACAATGGCTAAAACCATCTACGATGACGGTTTGTCCACTGACCAAGCGAGTCATTACCGCGCCAATGTTCACTACTGCGGGCACGCCATATTCGCGAGCCACAATCGCTCCGTGTGACAAGTAGCCCCCCGATGATTACTGCTGATGCCCGGAGAAAGAGAATCGTCCAGGCTGGGTCCGTGGACGGAGCAACCAAAACCTCTCCAGATCTCAGTTGCGAACCCTCACTGGCGTCATGAATCAGCCGGACCGGCCCTGTAGCCTCTACGCTACTAACCCTCTATTCCCTTTAACTGTAATCCCGTAATTTTTGGGACCACCGTTTTCGGTGTGGGCTTATCATCAAGAAGTACATCTGGTGTGTCTTCGAACTCCCACTTCCTATTCATGCAGAGCGCGATAAACTCCTATTCGTGGGAAAATCCATCAACACCTGCCAACTCAACAAAAGTTTGTTCCGCCGTGCGATTTTTGGGCCACCCACTGCCGGAGTTGCCAGCGTCGTATGCAATAGATCGTGGCCAATGCTCCTGCCAATTTCCCCAGTACAATTGTTGTGGATCACGGATTTTGTCATGGGTCTGACCAATTATATCTTGACTTTCGCACCCCGAATTCACAACAAATTTTGACCCCGCAAAAACGCTGAAACCCGCATGAACACTGGATTTTTTGGTATAATTAGGTGCCATCCAAATTCACCAAAAATGGAGTGTTATCATGCGGGAGACCACGTCAGAAATCAAAAAGGTGTTCGATAAACACCAGTATTCGATCGACTCGATTGTATTCGATGTCATGCAAACCTTCAAGCTCCATTCCATCATCCGGCACACGCAGTTTGAGAAGCAGGAGGGATACGCGGTCACCGAAGTCCTGGCGCTCCTTATTATGTTCCCCCTGATGATGTTAAGCAGCGTCAATAGTTTCTTTCACAGCGAGTTTCACGCGATCACGACGATGAAAAAGGACACGGTGTATCGCCTAAAAAATAACGAGAAGGTCCCGTGGCGCCCAATTTTGTATGGTATCGCGAAGCGATTCCAGAAGATCGTCGATCCGGACAAGATCGTGGCGCCCCCTGCGGCTTTCATCCTCGACGACACCACCGACCGCCGGGTCGGTCGGCGCCTCGAAAACGTCTCGTATGTCTTCGATCATGTGATCGGGAAAACCCTATTAGGGTTTAAACACCTCGTGTTGGGCTTTTTTGACGGCACGACCTTTATCCCGCTCGATTTCGCTATTCATGCAGAAAAACGATTAAAGGGGCGCAAGCGCCGGGAGCAATATCGGAAAACCTGCCACCCCGGATCCCCCGGATCCATCCGGCGCAAGGAATGCACCCGGGACAAAATTACCCAAGCGATTGCCATGGTCAAGCGGGCCGTCAAGCACGGATTTCCGGCACACTATGTGCTGGCCGATAGTTGGTTCGGCAGTAAGGGATTCATCCAGGCGATCCGGCAGATCAAACACGGCGCCCTCCACGTCATCTGTGGGGTGCGTAAAGACAAGCGACAGTATCTGTACCACGGGAACAAGGTCAACGTCCAGGCCCTCCTGGCGATCCTGAAAAAAGCGGGCAACGCCAAGCGTTGCCGCAAACTCAACACCCGTTATTTTGAGGTCGTGGTGCGCTACGACGATATCGGGGAGGTCAAATTGTATGTATGCCGCTTCCCCTATCAAAAACAGTGGCGCGTGTTTCTGTCCACGGATACCACGTTATCCTTTGTCACCATGATGGAGATTTACGCCACACGCTGGACGATTGAGGTGTTTTTCAAAGAAATGAAGCAGCAACTCCGGTTGGGCCAATGTCAATCCCGCGATTTTGATGCCCAGATTGCCCACGTCACGACCTGCTGCATCCTCTACATCTTTCTCGCGTACTTCCGACGGGTTCATGCGTACGCCCCGTTAGGGGCGTTATTTGAGGCCATGGCGGCCGAACTGGTCGAAAAAAATCTCGCGGAACGCCTGTGGGCCCTGTTCGAGGAACTCTTGGAGGCCGTCGTCCGCGCCATCGCCGATTCGGGCACCGTGGACCTCCGCCAATTTAAACGATCGCCCGACTATGCCATCCTGAAAACCCTGTTCGAGGAGTCGTTCTTGGGTCATCAATTACAAGCCCTCGATAAAGCCTCTTAAACCGCTACAGTGGAAATAAGCGACAACGTGAGAGCTAGCAAGGCTTGGCGGCATCAGCGCCGACGAAAAAACCCTGTGTTTGCGGGGTGCGAAACTCAAGTTATATGAGTGCACATTAAGTTTCACAGATTTTTCCATCCTCAAAGCATCGATGGCGAAGACCCTCTGGCGAGGAGGAATTCCCGATGGTGAAAATCACGCAGTCCCACGGTTATAGTATTCGCGAGCTCCGGCAACGGGAGAAAAACCCACAAGGCCCGAATCCGACTCCGACTCATGACGGTCCGACTCGTCTGGGAAGGCTATCTGGCGTATCGGCCCGCACCGTGAGTACATGCGTCCGCACTTGGAAAGCGGGAGGTCCGGGGGCCTTGGTTGTTTTGGCTAACTCCATTTGTCATAGGTTTGACTAATTAGACTGTCATCGTGACGGTCGGACTGGGGAGCGAACGCTTTAGGCTCCGGGTTCTCCCCTGATCATTTACGCTTTGGTGTAGGCCGCGGGTTTGGGCCGTACACCAAACGTAAATCCCAGCCCATTGGGCTGATTCGATGGCGATCCATGTGCCCTGATTCGATCGATTTTGCTGGCAATCAGGTTAGTTGAAGTGATGACAATTAGTATTAGCGCCAACACCTTGGCACCGCGCTTTACGGGATCGCTACCAGATCACCCTGTCACCGACCATGAGATCATAATCTTTCAGGACGCCGCGATTATCAGGCCATCGGCGCCACCTGGTATCTCCAAGGGCAACAAAAACAGGTTCTGACCACGGGGAAACCTGCGATCGCGACGTTGTTTGGCGCCGTCGCACCCGCGGCAGACCATGCCACGGCCGAGACCGTTCAGGTGTTTTTAGACACCCTCCGGGCCGCCTTTCCCGACCAAACCATTCACCTGGTGTTAGACAATGCCACGATCCATCATGCCAAGGCCTTACAACCTTACCGCACGGACCACCCTGAGCTGGATCTGCGGTTTCTACCGCCCAACTCCCCCAACCTCAACAACACGAAGCGATTGTGGCAATGGCTCCACGCAAGGGTCATCCTCAACACGTACTTCCCCAATTTGGATGCGATCCGGCAGGCGGTTGCTCGATTTTTGTCCTATCTGGCCATCGTACCCGATGACATTCAATCCCGCCTCAACCGACTTCCCGCATAGGACCGGAACAAATTAAGGCTCACTCATATAAGTCCCGTGTCTACGGTGTCCGCCATAAGGCCAACCTTCCATAAGAATTAAAACGGAGCTCCCCAATGAGAGCTCCGGTCGTGTATCCGATGACGTGCTAAGCCGTAGGGGTTCGTCCCGCTTGGGTCGCACGATAGACCGCCAAAAGCCATAAAGGCGCGGCGACGACCAAAAAGAGCGACAGGAGCATATACAACACGAGACCTATGCTGCCCATCGCCTTGATCAGCACCAGGTCAATCACCGCCAAAAGGCCATAGGTGATGATCGCCACGAGTCCCCCACCCCACAGCGCGCCGTAGCCAGGCAGGCCCCAAATCTTGCGAAAGCTGTCCGTCCAGGTCAGCCCATCGACGAACAGGCCGCCGAGCATCCGCAGAGCCAAAGGCCAAGAAAGGAGCGCTAACACGATGGTGATCACGACGCCCACGCCGTGGGCCAGCCCCGCGAGCACCCCGCCGACCAGGGCTAAGGCCAACATCCAGAGAAGCCCAAATCCCATCAGACCCCAGGCCCGGCCATAGAACTGCCGGCCCAACGGCCAGAACGAGCCCCAGGTGATGGGCCGCTCCAAGACCGCCTGACTGAGTAGGCCGTAGATCCCCGCGGCCAGAAACGGCCCGGCCGCCACGAGAATCAGCCACATGACGAACAGCCCGGTGATCATGTGGCCGGCCTGGACCGCCGGGAATCTCCCGGCCACGGCGGGGTGGCTAAAAGCCGTGACCAGTGCCCCGGCTCCGACAACGAAAAGCGCGATGATTAAAATGATCGTGAACACAAACGTCCAGAGCGCGACACTCCAGATCGCGGACTGCCGGAGGGCGGCCGTCCAATAGTGAAAGGCTTGGGTGAGCATATCAATCCTCCCGAGGTAGAAAAATAGCGAAACACATAACCAGGACGCCTCTGATTGTACGGAGGGCCGCGGTTAAAACCGGCAGATTAGTGAGTATTTGCGGACGCGATCGATCAGGGCCGTTAAAAATGCAGTAGCTTCCAAGTCCAACAAGAATGCTCTTGGCATACCATCCGTGCAAAGCAATGTTTTGTTCGGCGGTCACCTCGCGCCGGCTGGCTGCTCCAGGGCACGCACCCAAATGGACGGCGCTACGGTCCGAGCGGCAGCACCTGACCACCAACCCTCGGGGTCGTTCGCCCCCTTGTCTTGATTGCGCTGGATGGCTTACACATTGAGCGCCATCGCACTGCATCTGCCGTTCCCAACCCCAGCAAAAAACCGGGGTGCCGGATAAAGGGCCGGCGTTGGCTTGCATAGGCCCAAACTGCCTTGTGTCCGTCGATCACAACCCAATGCCCGGGCCGGTCGGGGTGCGGAATGACTAAGGTAGATGGATCCGCGGCGACGCCAGGGTCTGACTGACCGCGAGGGCGTCAGACAACCACCCTCTCGCGATCCACGGACGATCCCACACGACATTAAGCGGATGAGGAGCTGGCGGGCATAAGACGATACAGAAAGCCAAACTGCCCGATGAGCATCGCGAGGGACGCCGCGGAGACCTTGTGGCCAGCATGCCACAACAACCAATGACTATACCAGACCGAAGGAACAGGAAACCAAAGGCACCGCTGTCCGCGCATGGAATGGATTACAAATAGACCACCCCGTTTGAAGACTTCGAGGCTTATTAAGGTGGGCGTGCGTTAATCTATAGCTCGCCCGAATCGCCATCTCATTGCACACCAATGTCTTGGCGGTAAAATCCTTGCGGGAAGTCAAGACTCTGAATCCGTCGGTACGCACGTTCCTTGGCTTTCGCTATCGTATCCCCCGTTCCCACAACGGTCAGCACACGTCCGCCGTGACCTTCCCACCCTTGGGTGGTTTTCCGCGTGCCCCCATGGTAGATAATGGTGTGGGGCTGATCTTTTCCCAAATGGATAGGTATACCTGACACTGGCGCGTCAGGATATCCCGGCGCGGCCACCACAACTCCAACCGCCGCACCGCTGGGTTTTGGCACTGCGGGCAGTTCACCCTCGGCAAGAGCCATCCAAAAGTCAAACCAATCGACAGGAAGAATAGGAAGCATCACTTCGGTCTCGGGGTCCCCCAAACGCACATTGAACTCTAAGGCCATGGGTCCCAAAGGTGTCACCATGAGGCCCGCATAGAGCACCCCCCGGAAGACCCACTGCTGTTCGCTCAAGTATCGCATCACCGGATCGAATATCGTGCGGTTAATCGTTTCAACCAAAGGGGGTTCGAGGACCAAAGGGGCCATAGCACCCATTCCACCCGTGTTGGGACTATCCCGATGAGCCGTTAATCGCTTATAATCCTGAGCCACCGGAAGCCAGACATAATTACGGCCATTGGTAATCACCTCAACAGAGATTTCATACCCCTGCAGGCACTCCTCAAAAAGAACGCCATCCTTCCAAATTTCGCCGCGATCTTGCCAACGCTTAAGCGTGTCGAGTGCCTGGCCGACATCTGACACTACACTGACGCCTTTTCCGGCCGCCAAGCCACTTTGCTTAAGAACCTTGGGCCAATTAGCCTCTTCAATGATCCACCGGCGCAAGGTTTCTGGATCGGAGGTGACGCGTGCTTTAGCTGTAGGAATGCCGCAGTGCACCATGATCTCCTTGGAAAGCCGCTTACTGCTTTCCAGTTGCGCTGCCAGCCGTGACGGTCCCACCACCGAGAGGCCCCCATCGCGCAATATGTCGGCCCACCCCTCTGCTAAAGGGGCTTCCGGCCCAATGACAACCAAAGGTTTCGTGCGTTGGAACTTTTGAACGATGGCTTTTGGACTGTCCACCCGGATGACATCCGCTTCTTCCGCGATGCCGGCATTGCCGGGGATGGCGTATACCTGTGCACCAGACGTTCTTAAGGCGTGCACCAAGGCATGTTCCCGGGCACCGCTACCAATCACGATAGCTTCTCTTAGCATCGTAGCCTCCTAATGTCGAAAATGCCGCTCACCGGTCATCAATAGGGTCACCCCGGCAGCATTGGCTACTGCAATCGAGTCCTGATCACGGATAGATCCTCCCGGTTGTACCACCACTCCGACACCACACTCTTGGGCCAGTCTCACCACATCATCAAAGGGGAAGAATCCATCGGAGGCCAACACCGCGCCTCGCGCGTTTTGCCCGGCTCGCTCCAGCGCATGTCGGGCCGCGTCAATCCGATTGGTCTCGCCGCTGGCCACACCGACTGTCGACCCGTCTTTGACGACCACAATCGCATTGGATTTGGCCCGTGCGACGACCTTCCAAGCCAACTCGATGTCTTGGTTGAGAGACGCGCCGGGCACGGGACCCGCCACATGGGTCCAACTGCCGGCCGGACCTTGCACAACATCTCGAGGCTGCACCAAAACCCCCCCCCAGATGCCTTTTACGTCAAAGCCCCAACTCCCCTCTTGAGGTTCGACGGTCAATACCCTCAGATTTTTTCTCGAGGACAGCACGGTTAGCGCGGCCTGAGTCGCCTCGGGCGCGATCACCACCTCGAGAAAGATGTCGATTAGGCGTTCTGCCAACGGTGCGTCGAGTGTGCGATTAATCGCGACAATCCCCCCGAAAATCGACACGGGATCCGCGTCATGGGCCTTGGCATAGGCGTCCAACACCGTGGTGCCCAAAGCCGCCGCGCAGGGCGTTTGATGTTTGACGGCGACAGCCGCCGGTCCCTCAAAATCATAAGCGAGCGCCACGGCCGTGTCGGCGTCGGCCAAATTGTTATAAGAAAGGGCCTTGCCTTGCAGCACACGAGCCTTGGCCAAACCGGTTCGGGGGGCATATCGATAGAATGCGCCTGCTTGGTGCGGATTCTCACCATAGCGCAACTCCTGTTGGCGAGACCCGGCTATTACCAGTTGCACGGGCCAGGCGTCGGGTTCTCTTTCAAGAGCCGCCCCAATGATCGCATCATAATAGGCGACCCGTTCAAAGGCCTGATGAGCCAATATGCGTCGTAAATCACGTGTTTGTTGATCGAACGGGGTGCTCATGAAGTCTTCATATTGATCGCTTGAGACCAAAACCGACACGCGCTCAAAATTTTTTGCGGCCGCACGGATAAGCGACACGCCACCGATGTCTATCTCCTCGATCAGCTCCGCCTCATTACGTCCTTGTTCCAAGGCCTGTTCGAAAGGATATAAATTCACCACCACCACGCGGATGTCTGGTGCTCCCAAGTTTTGGCGCTGAGATTGGTGGTCTGGATGATTGGAGGCCAGAATGCCCCCATAAATAATAGGATGCAACGTTTTTACGCGTCCGCCCAAAATCTCCCCAAACCCGGTGAGTTGCTCGACTGACTCGACCGCCAGTCCTTGCTCTTGTAAATAGCGGGCCGTACTCGAGGTGGCCAAGAGCCTAAGGCCCGCATCACTCAAAAAGCGAGCCAAGGGAATAAGCCCGGTTTTGTCACTCACACTCAAAAGTGCCCATGCATCCATTCCTGTTCTCCTTTCTCGTACACCACTCGATTACCGACCAGTTGAACCTCCCCACCATCGATCGCCGCAATCACGCGCGGGTACAATTGATGCTCCGCCGTCTGAATTCTGCCCCGAAAGTCCTCCAGGGTATCGGAGACGAGGCGTGCAACAGGCATTTGCGCGATGAGGGGGCCCGTGTCGTGGCCCTCATCCACAAAATGCACACTCACGCCAGACCAGAGCACCCCCTCGTCAAACGCCCGCTCAATGGCATGAAGGCCGGGATACGCGGGCAAAAGCGAGGGATGCAGGTTCACAATGGCTCCGCGATACCTCCGGGTCATGTCCGAACCCAACCATCGCAAAAAACCTGCCATGGCAATCGCTTCAATCCCAAAGGCCTCTAAAGCGCTGGCCAAGGCCGCATCATACTGAGCGCGTTCGGCATACCCTTTGGGCAAGATGACCCTTTCGGGCACGTTGTGCTGTTGCGCCACGGCCAAGGCTTTGACTCCCGACCGATGCGAAATCACCAGGCTCACGGGAAAGCCGCTCTCCAAGAGCGCCCGCAAGTTCGATCCGGTACCTCCCACAAGAACGGCCCACTTCATCGAAACGTCACGCCCGGCGTGGCAACCACCCGCCCTAAGGGACGGGCCTGAATATTGTAGCGGGCCAAAATTTTCTCGGTTGACGCTGTAAAAGAAGGCGGCACCACCACGGTAAAACCGATGCCACAGTTGAAGGTGCGAAACATTTCCTGATCCTCAATCGCGCCCCAGGTTTGCACCTCGCGCATTAAGCCGGGCATGCGCCAACCGATTCGATCAATCTCCACGCCTGCCCCCCTAAGACTACGGGGAACGTTTTCAACAATTCCCCCGCCCGTAATATGAGCCATAGCAAGCACTTCCACTTCGGTCCACAGCGCCCTGACCGCCTTAACATAAATAGTAGTCGGCTTCAAAAGCGCCATCCCTAATGATTGCTTTTCACAACCCTGGAGCGGATCGCCCAGAGAGCGGCCAGCCCGGCTAATCACCGTGCGAATGAGCTGATAGCCATTGGAATGAAATCCCGAACTTGCCAGCCCCATTAGAATATCGCCCGGCTCAGGCAGTCGCGAGGGCCGATACACACGACGACCTACCAGAAACCCGGAAAGATCAAAATCGTCATCCCGATATAGATCGGGCATTTCTGCGGTCTCCCCGCCCAAAAGCGCGCATCCCGCTTCTTGACATCCCTTGGACACGCCCACCACAATCTCGCGCACGCGCTCTGGATTCACGCGGCCCATTGCGATGTAATCAAGAAAAAAAAGGGGCTCCCCACCCGCCGCTAACACGTCGTTCGCGTTCATCGCGACTAAATCGAGGCCAATGGTATCATAGCGTCCCAGAGCTTTAGCAAGCAAAAGCTTAGAGCCGACACCATCCGCCCCCGCTAAAAGCTCGGTGCCTTGGAGCCTAAACTCTCCGGCAAAACCGCCAATACCTCCCACGACTTCCGGCCGTCTGGTCGCCTCCGCCAACGGCTTTATCCATTGCACGGCTTGGTCACCGCGATCAATACTCACCCCCGATTCTTCATAGGAAATCGGTTTAGGACGTCCGTCATCGGGATTGGACATGACGCTCCTCCTCTTCTGTAAAAATTGGCACGGGATAGCCTTTGCCAAAACAGGCCATGCACCATCCTCCCGGTCCCAGTGCATTGGTGAGTCCCTCAGGAGACAAAAAAGCCAGTGAATCCGCACCGACCAAGTCGGCCAATTCGTCGACGGTCAAATTACGGGCCGCTAATTCGGCCGCTCTTGAGGTATCAATGCCATAGTGACACGGTTCCAGATACGGCGGCGACGCAATCCGCATGTGGACCTTTAAGGCGCCCGCCCGCCTTAACAACCGAATAATGTGGCGCGAGGTCGTGCCGCGCACCAGGCTGTCGTCAATGAGCACCACGCGCCGGTTAGCCACTACCTCCTTGACGGCCGACAACTTGAGGCGCACCCCCTGAGAACGCAAATCAGCTTGAGGCGCGATGAAGGTACGAGCGATATAGCGGTTTTTGACCAATCCGAAGTCGAATGGAATGTGAGACGCCTCAGCGTATCCCATGGCGGCTGGGAGACTGGAATCCGGAACGCCCACCACCACGTCCGCCTCAGCCGGCGCCTCCTCGGCCAACTTTTTTCCGAGAAGTCGCCGTTTTAAGTGCATGCTTTCGCCATTCATCTGTGAGTCAGGTCGGGAAAAATAAACCACTTCAAACGCGCAGGGGTGCGGCATCTCATTGCCAGAAAAGAGCACACCTTCGACTCCTGCAGAGCCAATGCGCACGATTTCGCCCGGCTTGACATCCCGCACAAAGATCGCATCAATCATGTCCAAGGCACATGTCTCCGACGCGAGTACGGGTGCCCCTTCTTCGGTTCGGCCTAAGACCAGCGGTCGAATCCCATGAGGGTCACGCAGTCCGTACAGCCCGGTCTCAGTGAGGAGAACAAACGCGAACCCTCCCTCCAGTTGGCGCGCCGCATCAAAGAGAGCATCTAAGAAAACGGGCTTTTTGGTCCGCGCCAACAGATGGGCCAGCACCTCGCTATCACTGGTGCCTTGAAAAATAGCACCCTCGTCCTCGAGCTTGCGCCGCAGCTGATCGTGATTCACCAAGTTTCCGTTGTGTGCCAGCGCCAGGGGACCAAAGCGGGTGTGCATTAAAAGGGGCTGGGCATTCGCATCTATCGAATCGCCACTGGTCGAATATCGCACGTGGCCTATGGCTCGGTCGCCCAGGTTCGAGGTTTGCCGTCCCATCTGCACAGCATCCTGCAAGAGTCCCATGCCTTTGTCGACAACAATCTGCCCGTGGTCCGCGACCGCAATGCCGGCACTCTCCTGCCCCCGATGCTGCAGACTGAAAGTGCCCCAATAGGCTTTTTCCGCCGCCTTGGGATCGCCAAAGATACCGAACACCCCGCATTCCTCGTAAAGCTTGTCGTCATCCCATCTAAGGCTCATATGCACCCTCCTCAAAAGGCCGATGCCAAGCCTCCAATAGTGTGCTACCAGGCCAACTGTGCCCCTGAGCTTTGAAGCTCAGGGTCCCGGTATCATTAACCACGCCCACCTGAGTCACCTCAACACCAAGATTCCCCCAATAGTCCATCGCGCGGTCTTTATCACGGGAATCCACCAGAGTAACCCATTGCAGCGGCACTTCGTTAAAAAGCCGTGCGGTAAGGTCCGAGTCCCTTTCTTTCAGATCCATCTCGACTCCGTACGCAAGGGTCTGACCCTGCATCATCCGTACCACGACGGCGCCTAGACCGCCAGGCCCAACCGCTCGCATAGCCCTAGGCACACCGGATAAAGCCCAGTCGGACACAGATTTAAGTAGGTGGGGAACCTTTCTCAGATCGACGCGGGGAAAAGCAGTCATCCCTTGGTGGTGTAACGCGACCACGGATCCCCCTAGATTCAGTTCCGACGGGTTAATCAAAAAAAGGAGGTCGCCCGAGGCGGTCAGGTAATCGGGCAACGGAGAATATGGATGCGGCTGACGCCCTACTCCGCCCATCATCACGGTCGGCCAAATCGCCTGACCGTCTGTCTCATTATGCAGCGACACATTGCCACCCGTCACCGGGACTCCGGCGGCTCGGGCCGCGTCCGCTACACCCCGCACCAAGGCAGCCATAGCGTCGTAGCTCTCGGCCAGATCAGGGTTGCCCGCGTTCACTCCATCTGTCAGCCCTAATGGCTCGGCCCCTTGCGCAGCCAAGCGGGCCAAAACGAGCAGCACCGCGCCGACCCCGCCCGCATAGGGATCGACCGAGGCCCAACGCCCCGTTCCAAAGACAGCAATGGCCAGACCCGCATCGCTGCCGCGCACCCGTAGAATGGCACTATCGTGCGAGGGCCCCCAGATGGTCGCGCTGCGGATTGTCGAGTCGTAGCGGCGATAAATCGGCCGGCGATCGCGAACATCCCGGTCGCTCAACACCTCCCTCACCATGCGAGGGTCAAATGCCGGAGCAATCGCCGTGCCCCCGGCAACCGGAGCTTTGAGGGACACCCACTGCGCTTCCGATAGGGGGCGACGAGGTGCCTCCTTTATAAGCCAATCCGGACGCACCGAAGCCACTGGTCGGTCTCGATATTGAACGGCTAACTCTTTGGACGCAGTGATGTGACCGATCACGCTACACAAGATCTCTTGGTGCTCAAAAATGGAGACAACCTGGCTCAAGTTCTCGTCAGAGGTCACCAGCAGCATGCGTTCTTGTGTCTCGGACAACATGATGTCGTACGCCGTCAAACCTTTCTGGCGCAAGGGGACCCGGTCCAACCACAGTTCCGCGCCCACACCGGACGCATCGCATAATTCCGCAGTGGCAGACGCCAGTCCGGCAGCACCTAGGTCTTGCAATGCTGCTAACAATCCTTCCGACACGGCCTTCAGAGTAGCCTCCATCAGCAATTTACCTAAAAACGGGTCGCCTACCTGCACCGTCGGACGCAAGTCATCATCGCCCTCGGTAAAATCCCGCGAAGCCAAGAGACTGGCGCCGTGAATCCCGTCGCGACCGGTCCTTTGGCCCACCAGTAGCAACCATTGGCCGGGTCTGGCGGTCGATGCCGAGATATGCATCTCGGGCGATCTGAGACCCACGGCCATCACATTGACTAAAGGGTTGCCCCGGTAGGTATCGGAAAAGGCCAGGTCGCCGATTACCGTAGGAATTCCAATAGCATTGCCGTATTGGCCCACCCCTTTGACCACCCTATCCAGAAGGATCAGACTATGCGCATCGATACCAAACCGCAAGAGATCAGCCAAAGCCACCGGCCTTGCTCCCATGGCGACAATATCCCGTAGGATGCCTCCCACTCCGGTGGCAGCGCCCTGAACCGGCTCGACATAGGACGGATGGTTATGGCTCTCCACTTTAAAAGCCACCTCAATATCTTGGTCCAGTCGTACCACCCCCGCATTGGCGCCCGGGCCTTGAACCACATGCGGTCCATCATGTGGCAACCGGCTCAACAACGCCTTGGTGCTCTTGTAACTGCAATGTTCTGACCAGAGGGCGCCGAACAATCCGAGTTCCAAATCGTTGGGCTTTCGATGCATCAACTCGACGATTTTCATATATTCCGGAGACGTTAAACCAACCTCTTCAGCTTGCATGGGCACTCCTTTCCTGGAGGCCCCTAAGCCAGGCCATCAAGAGACGTCGTCCGTCTTCGGAGCCAAAAGCTTTCTCGAGAGCACGTTCCGGATGAGGCATGAGGGCCGCCACGTTTCCCCGAGTTATCCCGGCAATATTAGCCAAAGATCCATTGGGATTGGTGAGGGTATTGAGGTCGCCACGATCGTCCACATACTGCAGCCACACTTCCCGAGACATGAAGAGATCAGCCAAGGTCCCCGCCGGTGCATAATACGACCCCTCGGCATGCGCGATCGGCAGGCGCAAGAGTTCCCCCTCGGAGAGGCCCAAAAATAGGGGCGACTCATTGGTCACCCGAAGGGTTTGCCAGGCGCAGCGAAACTGCCCGTGTCGGTTGGCACGAAGCGCCCCGGGTAAGAGACCCGCTTCTGTCAATATCTGAAATCCATTGCAAATGCCCAAAACCGGAAGGTCTCGGCCTTGGATCGCGTCTCGGATGGCAGTCATCATCGGGGCCTTGGCTGCCAGAGCCCCACTGCGCAAATAGTCACCATAGGAAAACCCGCCCGGCAGCACCACCGCATCCACATCGGTCAAATCCGTATCGGCATACCATAAATGTTTTGTCGGAACATCTAGGAATTCGAACGCCTCCAACGTGTCACAATCACAATTGGATCCCGGAAACGTCACTACCCCCACCCTCATGACAGGTCCACCTGGCACTCAAAACTTTCCATAATGGGGTTCGCTAAAATATCCTGGGCCATTCTCTCAGCCACACCGCGAGCGCTATTCGCATCGTCCGCCTCAACCGTCAGTGTGACGATGCGGCCAATTCGGACATTATCGACCGCATAACCGAGATGCTGGAGTACTTGATGGGTTGCCTGTCCCGCTGGATCAAGAATTTCCGGCTTGAGGGTGACGGTCACCAACACGCGAAACGACGGCATTATTGCATCACCCTTTTGTATATTTCCTGATATGCCTCTTCGATTCCGCCCAAATCACGGCGAAACCGGTCTTTATCCAATCTTTCGCCGCTGATTGTGTCCCAAAGGCGACAGGTATCGGGCGAAATTTCATCGCCTAGTTTTAAATCTCCGGCTCTATTCCAGCCAAACTCCAGTTTAAAATCAACCAGGCTAACGCCGCGCTGATTGAAAAACGGCGTCAGAACTTGATTAATGCGCAGGGCCTCTTGCCGAAGCTGGGCCACCAAGTCCGGACTGGCCAGTCCCAGTAGTTGAATATGGTCATCATTCAACAGTGGATCGCCGAGTGCATCGTTTTTGTAGTAGAATTCAACGATCGGCACATCTAGCGCCGTACCTTCGTTGAGACCGGTTCGTTGGTGCAACGATCCGGCCACCACGTTGCGAACCACGACTTCTAACGCAATCATGGTTAACTGCTCAACCACCAAGTTGCGCGCGTCTTGTTGCTCAATGAAGTGGGTGGATAGGCCGTGATCCGAAAGCCATGCAAAAAGGCGCGCCGACACAGCCGCATTTACGATCCCCTTATCGCTGATTTCCGATTTTTTCTGGCCGTTAAATGCTGTCGCTGAATCTTTAAACTCCACCCGGACGGTTCCCGGCAATGAGCCTGAAAAAACTTTCTTGGCTTTTCCCTCGTATAGAAGTTCCATCACGACCCCCTTAATTCTCATCCAGACCGATACGGTGATAAATCGCATCCACTTCGTTAAGATAGGGCGTTACGTCAAACAGCGTGCCCAATTGCTCAGCCGACATGATCTGGGTCACCTTTGGATCGGTGGATAATCGGTCTCGAAAGCTTCGGGACGGATCGTTATAAGCCGCCATCGCGTGCGACTGGACCAGGTCGTAGGCCTGATCGCGAGTCATGCCTCCTTGCACCAAGGCCAGCAGCACCCGACCCGAGAACACTAACCCGCCGGTCATATTCAAATTGTGCTCCATGCGGTCGGAATGAATAGTCAGCCCTTCCACAATCTGGGTCATTTCCGTTAAGAGGTAGTCTGCCAAGGTGGTGGCATCTGGAACCATCACCCGCTCTACCGAAGAATGCGAGATGTCCCGCTCGTACCAGAGGGTCATATCCTCAAGCGCCGGCACCACATAACCGCGCAATAGACGGACCAGCCCCGACACTTTTTCACACGTGACCGGATTTTTCTTATGCGGCATGGCTGATGAGCCTCGCTGACCTCGGGCAAACGGTTCCTCTAGTTCACCCACCTCGGTGCGCTGCGATAGTCGAATTTCCGTGGCCATTTTATCTAAGGTGCCGCCTAATATCGCAAGGGAGGTGATGACCTCTGCATGACGGTCGCGCTGTAACACTTGGGTCGACAAAGGGGAGGGCTTCAATCCCAGGTGTTCCCCTACATACTGCTCAATCGCGGGCGGCAAGTTGGCGTAATTGCCCACCGCACCGGATAACTTCATGACCGCCATCGTCTCGCGGGCACGGGCCAGACGATCCCGATCGCGCCCCAATTCCAGCCACCATAGCGCCCATTTGAGACCATGACTGGTCGGCTCGGCATGTATGCCATGGGTTCTTCCCACCACCGGCACCCGCCGATTATCCAAAGCGCGCCGTCTGACCGCTAGGCGCAATTGGTCTAGGTCTGACAAAATTTGGTCTAATGATTGAGTAATTAATGACGCTAACGCCGTGTCCACCACATCGGTTGAAGTTAACCCAAAATGGATGTACTGGGCTTCTTCGGCGTCAAGATTCTCGCCCACCGCGCTAATAAAAGCCAACATATCATGGTGGTAGCGGGCTTCAAACTCGTCGACGCGGCGCGCATCCACATGTGCTTTTTCCCGAAGCTTGTGACTGGTGCCTTTGGGTATTTGGCCGAGTTCTTCCCATGCCGCCACCGCTAAGATTTCTACGTCAAGCCAGCGCTCGTATCGGGTCTGCTCGGACCACAGCTCTTTCATGATGTCCCGGGAATACCGTTCAATCATTAGCGTCCTCCTTGTTTCGCGAACATTGCGCTTCTATTTTACATGAAACGTTCGCCAATGAACACTCATTATCTTCTTTAAAGAGTCTGCCAAGTGGGCGCCATTCATGTCCTCATAGTCCGGCGCATCGGCCCACGCGGGCATCACCATCACGGACCGTTTCACTTTAGGTGAAAAGATCCAAGGAGCAGCTAGAATCCCTCAGGCCTTGGGACTAACAAAGTGTACTGCTACGGGCAGGGCGGCACCAAAGTCCATCGGTTGCCTGACGTGCTGAGTGCTGCTCCATGGGTCAAGATATTGGGACTGAGTCCTTCCACCGACCCGTTCACGATTCCCCAGACAGTCAAAGTGCCATTGGCTAGAGGCACCAGTTGGCCTTGGTCCTCAACCAAAAACGCATCGCCCGGCAAATGATACAGATAAGCCACAGAGTTGGCGCCCGGAACGACACCGGACACGGTTGTTTTTTGCAACGGCGTGAATCCCAATTGACGCAATAGCGCGTTGGGAAAGTAATCTTCGGCGCCTCCGGTATCCAGTATGACTTGGATACCGGACTGGGTGGCCTTGGGACCGGTCAGGGTGATATTGAGAATGATGCGGTTACCAGTGAGCGCCGATGTAATTGTTCCGGTAATCGGCAAGGGACAGGTTGGGCCATTGCTTGCATCCAGGGCTGCCGTGCCGATTCTCGGGACCCAGGTACCATTGAGTTCATACCAAATCACCTGGCGATAGTAATAGTTGACAATCACCGTGTCGCCGGGACGGGTCCACTGCATCGCCCGAGTCAGTTCTTGGCAGTTGGAAATGACCCAGTGATGATTGCCATCCGTAACATCTGTGATCCCAGTAATCACATCGCCTACGGGATCGGTTCGTTGCTGCGATCCGATCAGGCCCATGTTAGCAGCCGCTGTCCCGGGTTCTGCCATAGTGACCTCACAGCCCTGAACGGTCCAATCAGCATCTGAATTGCGAACACGCACCCCGAGTATGCCCGGACTCGCTTGATGGATAGCTTTAAACCGATTCATGAGCGTTGTGGCACCACCGACCCAGTTCTGAACCACGCTAGCTACTGACATTCCCTGGCTGAGGTTCTGGCGGATCTGAGCGGAGAGATTTCGGATCTCGTTGATGCGCGAGGGTTTAACGGTGAGTGCAGCTAAACGATTATCGATCTGCTTAAGTTGGCTTATCCACCCATTCAACCGAGCAGAGTCCCCTTTAAGGGTCTCCCATTGCAAGGTTGGAGCATTGGCATGCGGATCGCGAGCCACTAGTGGAGAAGCCTCCTGAACAATCGTCCGATATTGTGCTTGAGCCTGCACTTGGACGGAGGATATATCCGACGCAAGATGATCGCTTTCGGCCAACCACGACTTTAGCGTGGCAATATTCTTGGAAGAGGCACGGCTGCGCCGGGCAATATTCGCCGGTGGCACCGACGACATCGTCGGACTTATTCCACAACCCACCAAGACAAAAATAAGAAACATTGTCGATACAAACCCCACGATAAGTTTCCGAGGCATGTGGCTTGAACGACCGACTCGTTTTGAAATCATTTGCCAACGCATTATCCCCATCTTCTACCCCGGCTCAGGTGGCGACTATCTCTCCTCACGCCCGCAAAAAGCGTTCTCGTCAGCCGTCACCGATCTATTACCAATGATTGTAGATTCTTCAGCAATTTTCATCAATATTTTACGTCGCTAGCCGCTTGTATTGCAGTGTCTTTTCGCGAACGTTGGTACCGCAGCAAAAGACTATGGAAATTGACAAGCTCAAATGGAAACCCAATGTCACCTACCTAATGCCTAATCTTTACCCATAAGTTTTCGAAGCCCAGAATATGGCATATTGTGGATACGCGAGTTAGCGGTCCGCGGTGCACACTCCAAAAAAAACATTTCGGTGCGGAGCAAATTTGCAAAGGAGTTCG
>JAJZXX010000039.1 GCA_021806205.1 Bacillota bacterium
TTCTCGAAGACGGGCAGAGTCCGCACGTTGATGGAGTGCTTCAGCTGCGAATGATGCGCGATCCGACCCGTTTGTGCTTTAATGGTTTAATCTAGTCCGTATCGACTGAGGTTGTGATCGGGTGGGTCGAGCCCAGCAGTTGACGCCAAACGCAAGCGAAGGGGATACTTGCCGTGTTTTTTCCGATAACAAGCCAAATATGGCGATGGGAGACACCCGATCCAGAAGATCACTGGGTGATGGTCGGCCACCTGTGGATTCATGGCGGGAACCCCATTCTGATCGATCCGCCCATGCGACCGAATCTCGCGCAGGCCCTGGACTTTCTGGGCGGCGTGACGGCCATTTTGTTGACGACGGCAGATCATACCCGGGGGGCTCGATATCTGGCCGAGGCATTCCAATGTCCCGTTTACGTGCCGGCACAGAGTCTTTCAGCCGCAACTCAGGCGATAGGGGGTAGGGCGGTTGCCTATGACGAGAGTACGCGACTACCCGGGGGTATTCATGCCGTCCGTTGCCACATTGCGAGGTCCATGTGGGAATCCGATGTCAATCCTTATCTCGATGAAATGATGCTCGTCCTGCCCAACGGGGCTGTAGCCGTGGGAGACATTGCCATGGGATCCCCCGATGGAAGGTTATGGGTGTGTCCCGAGGGGTTTAACAGCGTGGCAGACCCCGCTAAAGTGCAGGCATCCCTGGCAGCGTTCGCCCGGTCGATTCCCCGCGGCGCCACGCACCTATTGGCCTCCCATGGCAGCGATCTCGCCAATACGCTCTCTCGGGAGCTTGAGCTACGCGAGGCTAAGCAATAAATTCTGGTGCAAGAGGCGAATGGTTCCCAGCAGTCACAGCTTACTTCGGCGTTGCAACCCAATCGCCGTCCCGCGCCAGACCCAGATGGGGTCTGAGCGTGCTCATTGGGATGCCTGCCGAAATCGCGTAAAAGCGCGAAGCATTGTACCCCATTGTACGCGCCGTTGGGTTTAGGGACTAATACGGGGAACATTAATTAATAATGGAACAGGGGTCTCGCTACCCTGAAATAATGTGCAGGCGGGACAGATCATCCCGCACGCAACTGCGGCTATGGGGATTATGAGTCAGCCTAGCCAACCGCAGACCTGAAGGCCGACAAACTTACCGGATACAGGATCTACCTGGAAAATAATGCGGCGGAACCCACCGGACGAGAAGAGATGACTTTTCTTTTGTAACTGCACGTCTACACGGTAAATGGGTACACTGTGGGTCCCAACTGATAAGCTCATAAGTTCTATGTTGGGCACCCACCAGCGATAAAAGTGTGCATCGGGTCGCGATTACAGAGCAATCACATAAGCTTCGTCAATGCATTGTTGACGTGCGGCGGTCATATCTAAATCGAAAGCCGCAGATGGCTCGATTGCCGGCTGGTGCAGCGTTTGCTTGTCCTCCGGCGATTCATGTTCGTTCATTACTACGCACCCTTTTCTATGGGAATCCAGTGCTCTAAGTTTGGAACGCTGCCACATTTTGGCGCATGGCGGATAGAGAGGACGAATCTGGCGCATCGGGCGTCACTACCCAGATCGGGCGCGACACTACAACTACTATGGCAAGAGATTGACGACCTATAGGTTCGTGACGGCTCGATTCGCATAGCGCCATACCCTTGGCTTGTTCAGGCACGAAACTAGACTGCTTGAGACTGCGCCAACATGAGTACCGATCATGGAACATGGAGATCTGCAAGTGTGTAGGGAGCCCTTCCGTGATCGGTGCCGATATGCTGGCTAAGCTTTGACATTAAAGACGGATTGTCCGCAAAAACGATAGGTCACAGGAGTTGTTTTTCGATGCCGCAGTGCGACTAAACCTGCTGTACCCACCCCGATGACCGGAATCCCTGCTGCCCAGGGTGCTTCGGGGGCTTGCCCGACTGGAAGTCCCTGCGATAGCTGGAGTTCATTGGTGTCGTAGGTCTTGTTTCCGAGAAACTCGGCTTCGAGGTAGCCTGTATCACTCGGCATCCCAGCCGCCGAAAGAGTAAGGCTGGATGGCTGTCCCGTAAGCGATTTTGACCCCACGATATAATTATCCTGTTCCGGTGCCCCTTTTTTTCGATAGTAGAGTTCTACAAAGGATGAACCTGGTGGGATCCCGCTTATCGTGGCTTTTCCGGTCGCGGGATTATAGGTCAAGTGGTACGGGGAGTTGGCATCGTTCTGACGATCAGTGGGTACGCCAGTCAAGTCGATAACATGCGAATAGATTGGGGTCGATCCCGCAAACAGAGAGATTTGCCGGGGTCCACCTTGCGTGGTAACGGAGGTTGAACCAACTATCATGGTCTGGGGAATCGTCGCGGAAATGCTTATCGATGATTGACCAGCGAGTAGCCTTGCGGTTGATTGTCCTCGCCGGCCAAACCGCCAAAGATGTAGGAAGTGCCAGACGGAATGTTGGACACGGTAAAGGTGAAGGGTTGGCCGACCGTGATGGTGGCCGGAAACATGACGATAGGACCCGCTGCAAGCACCGGAGTTGCCAGGGCACCTGCGCCTAGCATAGCGGCAACTGGCGCCAAGAGCCATAATCGATTGAATTTGATTATGTGATGAGTTGAACCTCCCTAAACTATATGAATACTCTTCAACACTACGAAAACGGCACCATCGCTTCAGTCCCGGTTCCTGTCTCAATCTTGGTCTAATGCCGTATACCAGAAGGGATCTGTCATTCCCGAAGACATGACCTACCCCAGAGGAATTCCCGAAAATATAAAGAGGACCATTCGGCCAGCGTCACACGCTTTTAGCTCAGGTACTAACCGTCGGGAAAGCCATAAGCCAGCCCCGCCCTGGGCTGGCTTGGAGGTTGACGTACTTGAGTCTTAGGCTATTCCCCTGGGCGGTGTGGTGCGACGGTTAAGCATCTCCCTGGCCCGTACACCGCCATAGGCTAACAAGCCGATGAAGGGTAGCCCAGCGGCGAGGGGCACCTCGGGGGTCTGGCCGGTTGGAGGAGGCGGTGACACATAGGCGTAGGTTGCGGTTGAATTACCCCCAAAGGCGTAATTATTGGCAGGATTATTGTCGATGGGGAGCGATAGCGTGAAAAACACACTGCCCCACATTATCCCGAATTCAGGTGCCGGTACGTCAAATGTGACCACGAAGGTATTGGTGGTAGCTTGAATCAAGTCAACATTGCTGATGCTAGCGAGGGCATTGGTGTTGCCCCCACCCATATTGGCGGTCTCTTCGACGTTGACGCCGGATTCTCCTGGCGTGGGAGTCCAGTTTAGATTGGTATTGGGCGGCAATCGAAATGTGACGGTGATTTGTTCACCACTCCACATATCGGTAGTGGCGGCAAATACGGATGTGGCTGGCGCCAACGCCAATCCGCCTGCCATGGCCAATCCCAGGGCGCCATAGAGGACTCGATGTTTAATGCGTGGCATAGATTTTGCCTCCGACTTCAGATTTCTTGAGTACTGGTTCAAATTATCGCCATATTCCGGACCTTGTCAGTATCACTGCAATCTCAGGCATAGTATCACTATTAGTGCTATTATCAGGTATCACACGGCTGATAGCGGGCGGCAGGCCTTGCCAAAGCGCCCGTCTCGCTGATGCGCTAGATTGGGTCATTCGAGAACAAGGGCAACGGACGCATGCTGAGTGGATCCACTCATGCAGGGCGGGGACGCACTTGATGATGGGGCGGGAGAGGTCCGCAGATAGGTTGCGAGGATGTCGGCACATATCAGTATCTTTTTCGGGTCATTTGCCGTTGCTGATGCAATCTCGATGGGTCATGCCTATAGCCAAAGCAAACCGTCCTCCAATGAGGGGGGACGGTAAGCCTAACACACCGTGTTCAGAGAGAAGTTACTCGAAGTGGAGGTGGCGGGGCCGGAGGAGCAATCCTAATCCCACACCGACAGCCGGTAATCGCTGAGATGGTGATCAATTCAGCCACACATTGCCAACCAAATTTAATTGATGCCAAGACGCCGCTTCAACAGCAGAGCCGCGCCAAGTACGACGACCGGAATCCCGACTGCGAAGGGGACTTCGGGCAATTGGCCATTCGGAATACTGGGTACTGATACAGCCCGAGATTCGTCCCGCACTTCGTTCCCGTCGTGCTCACCGCCATTATCCTCGTTGCTACTGCCATACTCCGCCACGTCAATGGTGGTCGCGTTTGTGGGGATCTTCAGCGTGAAAGTCTGGGTTGGTGCGCTAGACTCCACGTTGATCTGTCCTTGGAACTGGTGCCCCGAATCATCGCCCTCGCTATTTTGATTACTCGTCATATTATAACGAAAGCCGACATAGTACGGCCCCGGCACCG